>RFTM01000137.1 GCA_009923475.1 Gammaproteobacteria bacterium
GAGCCGGCCCGATGATCCGCCGACGACCGCCTGGATGCTGCGCCGCCGGCGGATCATCGGGCCGGCTCCGTGGCCGGGCAACGGACAAAAAAAGTCGTCGGGGCGGGCATGCGGGGCTTACTCCGGTCGCGGGACACCGATATTACCGCGCTTGCCCGCGCATTCCGACCTCGCCGGCGAGCACCGACCCGCGGTCCGACCGGGACGGCCATGGGCTTGGCACAAGCGACAGGCCGCGCATCGGGGCCGACCGCAAGCCGCTACAATGCCGGGATGACGATCGGCGACCGCCCGAAACCCACCGGCCTCGTGCGCCTGTGGCGTGCTTTCGGCAACACCTGGAAGGGCTACCTCGGCGCGTTCCGCGAAGAGGCCGCGTTCCGCCAGGAGCTCGCGCTCTGCGTGCTGCTGTTCCCGGTCGGCCTGTGGCTGGGCGAGGACGGCATCGAGCGCGCGCTGTTGGTGATGCCGCTCTTCATCATCCTCATCGTCGAGCTGCTCAACAGCGCGGTGGAGGCGACCGTCGACCGCATCGGGCTCGAGCGCCACGCGCTCTCCGGGCTCGCCAAGGACATCGGGTCGGCCGCGGTCTTCACCTCGTTCGCGCTGCTGGTGACGGTCTGGACGCTGGTGCTCTGGGGGAGGTTCGCATGACGGCACTGATCTGCGGTTCGGTCGCCTACGACACCGTGATGGTGTTCGAGGGGGAGTTCAAGGACCACATCCTCGCCGACCGGATCCACATGCTGAACGTGGCCTTCCTGGTGCCGGCGCTGCGGCGCAATTTCGGCGGCTGTGCGGGCAACATCGCCTACAACCTCAAGCTGCTGGGCGGCGACGGCAAGGTGATGGCCACCGTCGGCAGCGATTTCGGCCCGTATCGCGCGTGGATGCACGACAACGGCCTGCCCGTCGACCACATCCGCCAGCTCGACGACGAGTACACGGCGCAGGCCTACATCACCACCGACGCCGCCAACAACCAGATCACGGCGTTCCATCCGGGCGCCATGAACCGCGCCCACCTCAACGAGGTGCCGCGCGACGCCGGCATCCGGCTGGGCATCGTCGCGCCGGAGAGCCACCGCGGCATGCTCGAGCACGCCTCGCAGTTCGCGGCGGCCGGCATCCCGTTCGTGTTCGATCCCGGCCAGGCCATGACCCTGCTCGGCGGCGCCGACCTGCGCGGCCTCATCGGCCAGGCGTCCTGGGTGGCCGTCAACGATTACGAGGCGAGCCTGCTGGTCGAGCGCACCGGATGGGGCCTCGCCGACATCGCCGACAAGGTGCAGGCGCTCATCGTCACCCGCGGCGCGGAAGGCTCGCTCATCCACACCGCAGGCCGGGTGATCGAGATCCCGCCGGTGAAGGCCGAGCAGGTCGCCGACCCGACCGGTTGCGGCGACGCCTACCGCGGCGGGCTGCTCTACGGCCTGCAACGCGGCCTCGACTGGGCGGTGACGGGGCGCATCGCCTCGCTGATGGGCGCGCTCAAGATCGCGCATCACGGCACCCAGAACCACCGCTTCGGCCGCGAGGAGTTCGCGCGGCGTTACCGGCAGGCCTTCGGCGTCGCGCTAGAGGCTTGAGCGGCCGCGACCCCCAGCCCGACCTGTTCGGCGGCGGGCCGCAGGACGAGCCCGCGGCGCGCGCCCCGCGCGGCCGCGCCTCCAAGGGCGGCATCGCGCCAGCGCCCGCCGATCCCGCACTCGCGGCGCTCGCCGCGCGCATCCCTGGCACGGTGCGGTTCGGCACCTCGACCTGGTCCTTCCCCGGCTGGGCGGGCATCGTCTACGGGGGCGAGCACGACGAGGCGAAGCTCGCCCGCGATGGCTTGGCCGCATATGCGCGCCATCCCTTGCTGCGCGCGGTCGGCGTCGACCGCAGTTTCTATGCGCCGCTCACCGCGCCCACCCTCGAGCGCATGGCGGCCGCCGTGTCGCCCGATTTCCGGTTCCTCCTGAAGGCGCATGCCGCGCTCACCACGCCGCGCAGCGCGCGGCGACCCGCCTTCCTGCAGGGCGCGCCCGAGGCCTTCCTCGACGCCGACTACGCGACGCGGGTGGTGGTGGATCCGGCGCGCCGGTTGCTCGGCGACAAGCTCGGCGTGGTGCTGTTCCAGTTCTCGCCGCTCGGCGAGCGGGTGCTGCGCCATCGCGCGCTGCTGCTCGAGCGGCTGGGCGCGTTCCTCGCCGCGTTGCCGCGCGGGGTCGCCTACGCCTGCGAGTGGCGCGACGCGGCGATGCTGGGGCCCGACTACCACGCCACGCTCGCGGCGGCGGGCGCGGTGCACGGCTTCTGCGCCCATCCGCGCATGCCGCCGGTCGATGAGCAGGGGGCGGGCCCGGACGCGGCGGGCACCGCCGCGGGACCGCTCGTGATCCGCTGGCTGCTGCGCGGCGACCGCGGTTACGACGAGGCGCGGGCCGAGTACGCGCCCTTCGACAAGCTCTGCGACCCCGACCCGGCGGTGCGCCGGCGCATCGCCGCGATGCTCGCGTCGGCCGCGGCGCGCGGCCGCGAGGCCGTCCTCATCGTCAACAACAAGGCCGAAGGCTCCGCGCCGCTGTCGATCGCGGCGCTCGCGCGCGAGATGGCCGGGGGCGTCGGCGGCTGACGGCCGCCGCGGTTGCGGTGGAACGGACCCTGCGCCACACTGACGGCGCAGTTGTACTTTTGGGTCGTCCGACATCCGGCCCGTCGGGCCGGGGGAGCGCATCATGATGGTTGTCACCCTCCGTGCCCCTGCGCGCCGCGCCGCCGCCGCGCTGCTCTGGTCCGCCGCCACCTGCCTCGCCGCCGCGACCGCGGCCGCCGCTCCCCAAGAGGGCGCGCGGGCCGATGCCATCGACGAGGTGGTGGTCACGGCGCAGCGCCGCGAGCAAAGATTGCAGGAGGTCGGCATCTCTGTGACCGCGCTCGGCGAGGAGGCGCTGTCCGGCCTCAACGTCTTCACGGCGACCGACATCGTGCGCGCCGTGCCCAGCCTCAAGATGAACGCCTACTCCTCGTCGCAGGTGGTCTTCAACATCCGCGGCGTGTCCCAGAACGACTACGGCGACCAGCAGGAGCCGCCGGTCGCCGTGTACCAGGACGACAGCTACTCGAGCTCCATCAACCTCGCGAGCTTCCCGGTGTTCGACCTCGAGCGCGTCGAGACCCTGCGCGGGCCGCAGGGCACCCTCTTCGGGCGCAACGCCACCGGCGGAGCGATCCAGTTCGTCTCGCGCGAGCCGACGCGCGAGACCGAGGGCTACGCGAGCCTGACGCTCGGCCGTTTCGGCCAGGTCGTCGCCGAGGGCGCGGTCTCGGGCTCCTTGGGCGAGTCGGTGCAGGGGCGCTTCGCCTTCATCCGCAACCGCGACAGCGGCTACATGCGCTCGGTGGTGCCCGGCACGCCCGACCGCGGCGCGAACGACCACTACGCGCTGCGCGCCCAGCTCGCCTGGCAGCCTTCCGACGCCACCGACGTCAACCTCACGCTGCGCTACCTGAAGGCCGACCGCGAGCGGCAGGCCGGGCTGTACTCGCACGAGGCGGCCTGTCCCAACGACCGCTTCCAGGGCGAGTTCACCAAGCCGACCCAGTCCTGCGCCTTCTGGGGCACGGGACCCGGCGAGACCGGCACGGGCTACCGCAACGACGCGATCTCGCCGAGCCGCGGCGGCGACCCGTGGGCCACGGCCGAGACCGAGACCTCGTACGTCGACCGCGAGATATTCGGCGCCAAGCTGCAGATCGAGACCGCGTTCGGCGGCCTCGACTTCGTCTCCATCACCGATTACCAGCAGGGCGACAAGTTCTACACCGAGGGCGGCGATTCCTCGCCCGACGGCGGCGTCTATTTCTACCAGGGCAGCGACCTGCAACAGCTGACGCAGGAGTTCCGGCTCTCGGGCAGCGCCGGCGACCACCAGTGGATCGCCGGTCTCTACGGCATGGACGTGCAGGGCGATTACACCGGCAAGTTCGCCGACCCGTTCTACGGCTACGACCCGACGGTCCTGATGAGCCAGGACACCACGTCCTACGCGCTGTTCGCGCAGGACGAGTGGCAGTTCGCCCCGGCCTGGAAGCTGACGGCGGGCCTGCGCTACTGGCGTGACGAGCGCGAGGGCAGCTACTTCGGCACCGCGCCGCCGATCCCGGACCTCGGCCAACCGCTGGTCCGCATCGTGTTCAACAAGGACAGCATCTTCCCGGTGTTCCCGGGCAGCAGCGTCACGCCGGACGATGCCCGGCGCAGCTTCGATGGCGTGACGGCGCGTCTGCAGCTCGACCGCAAGCTGGGCGAAGACACGCTCGTCTACGCCAGCTACAACCGCGGCAGCAAGAGCGGCGGCTTCACCTTCTCGACCGGCACGCCCTTCGACCCGAACCAGCGGGCCTTCCTCGAGGGCATCCCCTTCGAGCCCGAGGTGCTGAGCGCCTTCGAGCTGGGCTTCAAGACCGCGTTCGCGGGCCATACCACGCTCAATGTGAGCGCCTTCTACTACGACTACAGCGATTACCAGGCCTTCGCGCAGTTCGGTCCCGTCCAGACCGTCATCAACCTCGACGCCAAGGCGCAGGGCATCGAGCTCGAGCTCGCATCACGGCCCGTCGAGGGCCTGCTGCTGCAGCTCGGGGTCTCGGCGCTCGACACGACCGTCAAGGACGTGCCGCTGCCTGACGGCGTGACCATCGAGGACCACGACCTGCCGCAGGCGCCGTCGCTGTCGGCCAACGCGCTCGCGCGCTACGAGTTCCCGGCCGGCGGGTTCCGCGCCTTCGTGCAGGGCGACCTGCAGTACTCGGCCGGTTTCTGCTTCACCGTGCTCTGCGCGCCCGTCGAGAAGGAGTCCTCCTACATGGTGGGCAACGCGCGCGTCGGCCTGGTCGGCGGCGAGGGCCGCTGGGAACTGGCCGCCTTCGTCGACAACCTCACCGAGGAGAAGTACCGGGTGTACGCCTTCGACAGCTCGCTGTTCGCGGGCGTGGTGGCGGGCGTCTACGCCAAGCCCCGCACCTACGGGATCACCGCGACCTACCGGTTCGGCGCGCGCTGAGGACGCGGGTCTTCAGTCCTCCTCGACGGCGTCGCCGAGCTCCGAGCGGCGCTTCGCGACGAACTCGCGCAGCGCCTCGTCGACCGCGGGGTCGATGCCCGGGTCGACATAGTCCTCGAGCATGCGCTTCCAGACGCGATGTGCGCGCTGCTCGGCCGTCAGGCTGCCCTCGTCGGTCCATTGCTCGAACGACGAGTAGTCGGCGATGCTCGACTGGTGGAAGGCATCCTCGAAGTTCGCGAGCGTGTGCGCGCTGCCGAGGAAGTGGCGGCCGGCATGGACCTCAGCGAGCGCGGACAGGCGATGGACGCGAGCGACTGCATCATCGCCAACTGGTCGGCGTCCATCACGAACTTCTCGAAGCTCGCCACCAGGCCCGATTCGAGCCAGCCCGCCGCGTGCGTGACGAGGTGCACGCCTGCCAGCACCGTCGGCAGCAGCGTGTGCGCGCTCTCGTAGCCCGCCTGCGCGTCGGCCGCCTTCGAGGCGCAGAGCGAGCCGCCGCTGCGGCAGGGCACGCCGAGCCGCCGCGCGAGCTGCGCG
>RFTM01000138.1 GCA_009923475.1 Gammaproteobacteria bacterium
GCGAAGGCGCGCGGCGAGGCGGCGGTCGCGCCCCTGCGACAGTTCGTCGAGCGGATGAAGGCAAGCGGCTTCGTGGCCGAATCGATGCGGCGGCACGGCATCGAGGGCGCCCGGGTGGCGGGGCCGGTCGTCGGGCTCGCGACGCAGCCGCTGTTCGTCGATCTCGCCTTGCCCGTGGGCGCGGCGCTGTCGCTGCCGCTGCCGGCGACCCACAACGCGTTCATCTACGTCTACGAGGGCGCGCTGTCGCTGCCGGGCGGTGCGCTCGTCGCGCGCCATGGCGGGGTGCTCGGTGCCGGCGACCGGATCGAGGCCGTCGCGGGCGAGGCGGGCGCGCGCTGCCTGCTGCTCGCGGCGCGGCCGATCGGCGAACCGGTGGTGCAGTACGGGCCGTTCGTGATGAACACCCGCGAGGAGATCGAGCAGGCGGTGCGCGACTACCATAGCGGGCGGCTCGCCGCCGGCTGACCAGGCCCGCGGGATCAGGCCCGCGGGATCAGGCAAGGAACAGCGCGCCCAGGCCGAGCAGCGTCGCGAAGCCGATGCAGTCGGTGAAGGTGGTGAGGATCACGCCGGCCGAGAGCGCAGGGTCGATGTCGAGGCGGCGCAGCGCGAGCGGCACCAATACGCCGACCGTCGCCGCCGCGAGCAGGTTGACGAGCATCGCGGCGCCGAGGATGAAGGCGATCTGCCAGGTGCCGAACCAGACGACGGTCACGGCGCCGACCACCACGGCCCACAGCAGCCCGTTCAGGCCACCGACGGCGATCTCCTTGAAGAGCAGCCAACGCGCGTTCGACCACTGCACCTGGCCGAGCGCGAGGCCGCGGATGATGAGCGTCACGGTCTGGGTGCCGGCGATGCCGCCCATGGAGGCGACGATGGGCATCAGCGCGGCGAGCGCCGCCACCTTCTCGATGGTGCCCTCGAAGGACTTGACCACGGCCGCCGCCATGAACGCGGTGACGAGGTTGATGCCGAGCCACAGCAGGCGGCGGCGCGTCGAGGGGACGATGCCGGCGAACAGGTCTTCCTCGTCCTGCAGGCCCGCCATGGACATCACGGAGTGCTCGGCCTCTTGGCGGATGACGTCGACCACGTCGTCGATCGTGATGCGGCCGAGCAGCCGGCCCTCGGCGCCGACCACCGCCGCCGACACGAGGTCGCGGTCCTGGAAGAGCTGCGACACCTCGTGCGCGGGCGTCGCCGGGTCGATGCGCGGCGCTTCGGCGTCGAGGTTGTCGCCGACCATCGCTTCGGGATCGCCGGTGATGAGGCGGGTGAGCGCGACCGTGCCGAGGTAGCGGTCGTCGCGGTCGACCACGAACAGGCTGTCGGTGCGCGCCGGCAGCTCGCCGCGCATGCGCAGGTAGCGCAGCACCACCTCGAGCGTGACGTCTGCGCGCACGCTCACGGTGTCGGTGTTCATCAGGCCGCCGGCGCTGTCCTCGGGCCAGGAGAGCACGGTGCGCAGGCGCTCGCGGTCGCGCTGGTCCATCGAGCGCAGCACCTGCAGGGTCACCGTCTCGGGCAGTTCGCCGACGAGGTCGGCGAGGTCGTCGACCTCGAGCTCCTTGGCGGCCGCGACCAGCTCGCCGGGCTCCATCTCGTCGATGAGCTCCTGCCGCACGCTCTCACTGAGCTCGACCAGCACCTCGCCCTCGCTGTCCGGGTCGACCATCTCCCAGACGAGCTGCCGTTGGCGCGGCGGCACGGACTCGAGCAGCAGCGCGATCTCGGCCGGGTGCAGCGAGGCGACCATGCGCTCGGCCGGCCGCAGCGTGCCGGCGTCCAGGGCTTGGCGCAGCGCGCCGAGCCGCACCTGCTTGCCGGCGGCGGCGCTCACGCGCGTCCCGGCAGGTCGAGCGAGTGGTGGCGGCGGCCGATGCCGGGGACCTGCGCCGCGAGGCGCTCGGCGAGCCGGTCGACGATGTAGACCGAGCGGTGCTGGCCGCCAGTGCAACCGATGCCGATGGTCAGATAGCGGCGGTGCGCGGCGCGGTGCTCCTCGATGCGCGCGGCGATGAAGCGCTCGAGGTCGTCGAGCATGCGCGCCACCTCGGGCCGGGCCTCCAGCCAAGCGGCGACCGCGGGGTCGCGGCCGGTCAGCGGGCGCAGGGCGGTGTCCCAGTAGGGGTTCGGCAGGGTGCGGGCGTCGAACACGAAGTCGCAGTCGCCTGGCACGCCGTGCTTGAAGCCGAAGGACACCAGCGTCACCGAGAGCTCGGCGAGCCGCCGCGTGTCGATGCGGCGGACCACGATCTCGCGCAACTGGTGCACGCCGAGGTGGGTGGTGTCGATGACGAGGTCGGCCGCCTGGATCACCGGGTCGAGCAGCTCGCGCTCGAGCGACACCGCCTGCTGCAGCGTGCGGTCGGGGCGGTCGAGCGGATGGCGGCGCTTGGTCTCGCCGAAACGCCGCAGCAGCTCGCCGTCGTCCGCCAGCACCGCCAGCAGCTCGCAGCGCAGGCCGCTGCGGCGCAGCTGGTCGAGGGTGCGCGGCACGTCCGCCATGCCGATGGCGCCGTCGCGCGCGTCGATGCCGATGGCGGTGCGCTGGAACGGGCCCGGCTCGCCGCTGCGCAGCGTGTGCGAGACGAAGGACTCGAGCATGCTCGCCGGCAGGTTGTCGACGCAGTAGTAGCCGATGTCCTCGAGCGCGTTCAGCACCACGCTCTTGCCGGCCCCGGAGAGCCCGCTCACGAGGATGATGCGCATCGACGGCATGCGTGGGCTCCGGCGGGACGGCGCGCGGTCAGTGCCGCGCCGCGCGGCCCTCGCTGGCGTGGTGGTCGGTGTTCTTGTCCTTGCGCTTTTTGACGAGGCGGTCGAGCTTGTCGGCCAGCGCGTCGATGGCGGCGTACATGTCGTCGGCGACCGCCTCGGCGTGGATGTCGCCGCCGCGGGCCTTGAGCGTGGCCTCGGCCTTGTGGCGCAGCTTCTCGACCGACAGCACGTAGTGCGCGTCGATCAACTGGTCGAAGTGCCGCGTGATGCGGTCCATCTTCTTGTGCACGTAGGCGCGCATCGAGTCGGTGACCTCGACATGATGTCCGGTGACGTCGATCTGCATGGCGGTCTCCTCCGTGGGTGCACCCGGGTGTGCGTGGGTGCAGGGACAGGTTAGCGCGTTCCGACCCGTTTGCGCTCGGCAGACGAGGCCAGCCCCAAGGCTTCCCGGTATTTGGCCACCGTACGGCGGGCGACCGGGATGCCCTCGGCCGAGAGCAGCTCGGCGATGCGGCCGTCCGACAGCGGGTTTTCGGGCGGCTCGTCCCGGATGAGCTTGCGGATCTTGGCCCGGATCGCGGTCGAGGAGGTACCGGCGCCGTCGTCGCCCTCGACCTGGCTCGAGAAGAAGTATCGCAGCTCGAAGACGCCGCGCGGCGTGTGCAGGTACTTGCCTGAGGTGACCCGCGAGATGGTGGACTCGTGCATGCCGATGGCCGAGGCGATGTCCTTCAGGATCATCGGCTTCATGTGCTCCTCGCCGTGGGCGAGGAAGGCGCTCTGGCGCTCGACGATGGCCCGGGTCACCTTGAGCATCGTGTCGTTGCGGATCTCGAGGCTTTTGAGCAGCCAGCGCGCCTCCTGCAGCTGCGAGCGCAGCACGGCGTGGCCGCCGCCGCCGCCCCGGCCGAGCATGCCGGCGTAGTCCTGGTTGACCCGCAGCCGGGGCAGGGTGCGGTCGTTGAGCTCCACCGCCCAGCCGCGCGTGGTGCGCCGCACCAAGGCGTCGGGGACGATGTACTCCGGCCGCGCGGTGCTGATCATCGAGCCGGGCCGCGGATGGCAGTGGCGCACGAGGGCGATGGCGGCGGCCAGCCCGTCCTCGTCCGCGCCGGTGGCGCGGCGCAGCGGCCCCAGGTCGCGCAGCGCGAGCAGGTCGAGGTGACTGGCGGCGATGTCGCGCGCCAGCGCGAGGCCGGGCGTCGCCGGATCGAGCGGCGCGAGCTGCAGTTGCAGGCACTCGGCGAGGTCGCGGGCGCCGACACCCAGGGGCTCGAGCTTCTGCACCAGCAGCAGCACGCGCTCGATCTCCTCCTCGTCGCGGTCGATGGCCGGGCGCAGCGTGGCGGCCACCTCGGCCAAGGATTCGGTGAGGTAGCCGTCGTCGCTCAGGGCGTCGACCAGCGCGGTCGCGACCGCGAGGTCGTCGTCGGACAGGCCGAGCAGGGCGACCTGGCCCAGCAGGTGCTCGCGCAGCGACTCGCCGCGCTCGTCGGCGAGGTCGCGCTCGCGCTCCTCGTCGTCCTCGGCGCGGCCGGCGTCGCTGCCGGTGCCGGCGCGGTCGGCCCAGGGCTGGTCGACCACCTCGACCTCCACCGGGCCCTCGTCGTCGGCGGGCGGGGCGGACTGCGGCGCGACGGCCGTGAAGGCGGCGCCGAACTCGACCTCGTCGTCGGCTTCCGGTTCCTCCTGCTCGAGCATCACGTTGCTCTCGAGCACCTCGGCGAGGTGGGCCTGCAGGTCGAGCGTGGGCATCTGCAACAGGCGGATGGCCTGCTGCAACTGCGGCGTCATCGTCAGCGACTGGCCCAGCTTGAGTTGCAGCGACTGCTTGAGCATCGGCGTGGCTCGCGGTGGCGCCGGCCGGGGGCGCCCGTGAAGGTCCTACAGGCGGAAGGATTCGCCCAAGTACACCTCACGCACGCGGGGATTGGCAAGGATTTCCTCGGCCGCGCCCGCCGCCATCACCGTGCCGTCGCCGATGATGTAGGAGCGCTGGCAGACGCCGAGCGTCTCGCGCACGTTGTGGTCGGTGATGAGCACGCCGATGCCGCGGGAGGCGAGCTCGCGCACGATGCGCTGGATGTCGAGCACCGAGATGGGGTCGACGCCGGCGAACGGCTCGTCGAGCAGCAGGAAGCGCGGCTCGGCGGCCAGGGCGCGCGCGATCTCGACGCGGCGCCGTTCGCCGCCCGACAGCGCCATGCCCGGCGAGGCGCGCACGTGGTCGATGCGCAGGTCGGCGAGGATCTCGTCGCAGCGCGCGCGGCGCGCGGCGCGGTCGAGCCCGGGCCGCGTCTCGAGGATGGCGAGCACGTTGTCCTCGACGCTCAGCTTGCGGAACACCGAGGCCTCCTGCGGCAGGTAGCCGATGCCGGCCCGCGCGCGCGCGTGGATGGGCGCGTGGGTGAGGTCGGTGTCGTCCAGCAGGATGCGGCCCGCGTCGGCGGGCACGAGGCCCACGATCATGTAGAACGCGGTGGTCTTGCCGGCGCCGTTCGGGCCGAGCAGCCCGACCACCTCGCCCGCCGCCACCTCGATGGAGAGGTCGCGCACCACGGGGCGCTTGCCGTAGGCCTTGGCGAGGTGCTGCGCGGACAGGCGGCTCATGGCGCGCTCCGCGGCCGGATGACGATGCGCACGCGGTCGCTGCCGCCGCCCGCCTTGCCGGCCTGCACGCGCTGCGCGCCCACGTCGTACACCAGCTGTTCGCCGCGGATGTCGCTGCGGCCGTCGCTGAGCCAGGCGTCGCCGCGCAGCG
>RFTM01000139.1 GCA_009923475.1 Gammaproteobacteria bacterium
ACCCCGCGGCCGGGGCCACAGGCTTGGCGCCGAAGCCCGGCAACTTGCCCTGCGAGTAGAGGTACCAACCGCCACCAGCCAACAGGGCCACGACCAGCGCGGCGACCCCGAGCCGACCGCTGCGGCGCGGGGGCGCGGCCTCGGCATCGGACGGGAGGGGGTTGTCATTCGGATCGGTCATTGTCGAACTCCACGGATTGCACGTAACCTTTGACATCGGCGGTGGCGACTTCGCCTTTAGCGCATTCCTGCAGGCAGATGGACTTGGCTTCCCAGCCCACATTCTTGGCATTGGGCTGCAGCGCCATCAGTGCGCGCACCCACACATCGTAAAGCGCGATGTTGTCGATGGAGATGCGAAGCACGCCGGCTCCCTCAGGTGCCTCGGCCCTGATACCCGGATAGAGGCCCGCCACGATGCCGCCGATACGCGTGTAATCCTCCGGGGTGAGCTCGCTTCGCGCCAACTTCACCTCGGCGGCCTCCTCGGCGGTGACAGCCTTGGCCTTGGCGAAGGCCGCGACGGCATCGCGCACGGCCGTGCCCGCGAACATGGCGCCGACGACGGCCGTGCCCACCAGCACGATGGCGAGCGGCCGCAACCGCCCGAGCACGTTGAGGGCGGTGGTGAGCTGGTCTTGGAAGGTGCCGGCCATCAGCGATTGCTCCCCGCCGAAGAAGCCGCCTCCGAAGCGCCGGCGACCGTGCCCTTCTCGGTGATCTTGCCGCGGCGCACCCGCACCATGCCGTCGCCGGCGAGTTCGGCCTTGGCCTCGCTGCCGAAGGACTGGACGATGTCGCGGGTGACCCACTCGGGGACCATCACCTCGAAGGCCTCCTTGCTGCCCTCTTGGCGGTAACGCTCGATCCAGCCGCCGGTGCGCACGGTGTTGGAGGCCACCAGCTGCACCATCGAGATCTGCTCGGCGAGCTTGGAGTTGAGCGACAGGTCGGAGGTGAAGCGCTGCAGCGCGAGTTCCTTGCGATCGCTGATGGCATCGAGCTTCGACTGGTAGTAACCGGTGGCGAGCTGCGAGCCGAGGTAGATGAGGCCCGCCGCCAGCGTGACCACACCCGCCACCCGGGTGACGCGCTCGGAAGTGGTGTCGACGCGCTGCTGCAGCGCGGCGTAGGACGAGGTGAGCGGGTAGCCGTCCTGCACCTCGCCGACGTCGAACTCGGGCAGGCCCTGCTCGGCGATGGTCTCGGCGATGATGTCGCGGTCGTTGAAGAGCAACCGCAACTGCGTGCCGGTGAAGAGCGCCGCCACCGAGCGGTTGGCGTGGGTCAGCACGTAGGCCCCGGGTCCGCGGTGCGCCGGGTGCCCGGGCAGCGCCGCGGTGAGCGGCAGCGCGAAACTGGGCACCGAAGTGAGCAGCCGCGAGGGCACGGCGAAATAGAGGATGCGCTTGAGCACGGGCTCGCGCACGCTGACGGTGTGGACGTCTTCGGTGCCGAGGATGTCGCGGGCCACGAGCGCGACCGCCGCCTCGGCGTTCACGCCGGCGAGCGGCAGCGCGCCGGCGATCATCTGGCCGAAGACCTCGTCGAAGGTGTCTTGTGCGAATACGGTAGCCATGTCAGCCGGAGGCCTTGGACATCATCTGCTTGTTCTGCACGTAGACCACGTACAGCGTGAACATCACCGCGATGCCCGAATAGAGCATCGAGGCCACGAACATCCACAGCGAGAAGCTCTTGGAGGCGGACATGGCGATGGCATCGCGGCGTTCGGCGATGCGCTCGAGCACCTCGCCCAGCTCGCGCTGGGTGTTGTGCGAGGCGATGAGCATGGCCTCGGAGGAATTGAGCAGCGGCGAGCTGAGCGAGCGCGGGATGGTCTCGCCGGTCTCGATGCGGCGCAGGGCGGTGTTCCAGAAGTCGCGCACCTGCAAGTGGTCGGCGCCGGCGGCGGCAGTGGAGGCCGAGGGCATGAAGCCCACGCCGCCACGCAGCATGGAAGCAGCCACCGTGAAACTGGTGGAGATCGCGGAGTTGAGCAGCGCCGAGCCGAGCGCGGGGATGCGCGCCATCAGCGCCTCGGCCTGGGCGCGGATGGAGGCGACATTGGCCACATAGCCGTAGATGCCGACGAACACCACGGCGAGCATGACCACGGTGCCGCCGATCAGCACGTCGTTGACGGTGTAGGCCTGGTCGACGAGCTTCTGGAAGGCCTCGCGCTCGGCCTCGCTCTCGCCCACGGTCTTGGCGGTATCGGCCAGGGTCGGCAACAGGCTGAAGCGCAGGCCGATGATGGAGGAGACGGCGAAGCCGATGTCGAGCAGCGTCCAAGACACCGCGCCGAACATGGCCTTGAGGCCGTTGCTGGTCTTCTCGTAGTGACCGGCCGCGGCGTTCAGGGAATCACGCATCCGGCCGGTGCGCTCGCCGGCATCGAGGATGGAGAGCGTGCTCGAGTCGAAGAAACCGAGCGCGCGCATGGCCTCGGGGAAGGTGCCGCCGGTGCGCAGCACCGTGAGCGCCGGGTTGAGCAGGCCGCGGTTGGGGCCGGTCTCGCCTTCGATCACCATCTCGAGGGCGCGGGCCGAGCTCATGCCGCCGCGCACGTTGTAGTTGACGGCCTGCAGCATCTGCAGCTTGTAGGAGCGGTTGACGCTCGAGAGCCAGGCCGGCTTGGGCTTGATGGCCTTGACGTCGAGAGGCAGTCCGCCGCGCTGGCGGATCTCGCTGATGATGGCGGCCGGGTTCGGCGCCGCCAGCAGCGTGGCATGGCGGTAATAGCCCGGCAGGTCTTTCTCGGGCGTGGCCATGAGGTTCTCGGCCCGGGGCATGAGGTAGGTGACGCGGTAGTTCTGCATGGCGCGCCTCAGACACCCAGCACGCGACGCGCCGAGATGGCGTCGACCACGCCTGCGTCCAGCAGTTTTTGCATGGACTGGATGCGGCTCTGGAAGAGCACGCCCTTCATGTCGCGGGCCTTGTAGAAGGAGTTGTGCGATTTTTCGAGCTCGGCGGCGAGCTGGATGCGCACCTCTTCGTCTGTGGGGAGGTTGAGCACCTCGTAGGCGAGCACGCGGCCGCGGTAGCCCAAGCCCTCACAGTTGGTGCAGCACACGGCCATGCGCAGGTTGGCCTCGGGACGGTATTCGAGGCCGGTGTCTTCGACGGCCTTGCGGATGGCATCGCCGTCGGCCGGGGTGGCGTGGCGCGCGCAGTCGCAGAGCCGCTTGCAGAGCCGCTGGTTGAGCAGGGTCTTGAGCGAGTGCGCGAGCACGAACAGCGCCTCGGACTTGCTGGCGCGGTCGAAGAAGCTGACGAAGCGCTCGAAGGTCTGAAGGGCGGTGACGGCGTGCACCGTGGCGATGACCAAGTGGCCCGACTCGGTGAACTTGAGCGCGGCGCGCGCCGAGTCGCCGTCGCGGATCTCGCCGAAGATGATGATGTCCGGGTCTTGGCGCAGGATCGAGCGCTCGACATCGACCGCGCGCTGCTCGAGCATCTGGTTGAGCTGGATCTGGCGGGCGAAGGGCAACACGTATTCCACCGGGTCTTCGACGGTGACGACGTTGACGCGGTCGCGCGGCAGCTTCTGGGCGAGGGTGTAGAGCGTGGTGGTCTTGCCCGAGCCGGTGGGCCCCGAGAGCAGCACCAGACCGCCCGACTTGCCGAACACCTCGGCGTGGCCGCGCAGCAGCTTGATCATCGCCGGGTCGGCGGGGAACAGCGCCTCCATGCCCGGCATGCCGTCCGGGTCGAGGATACGCATGGCGATGGTCTCGCCGAGCGCGAGCGGCTGGCTCGCGACGCGCACGTCGATGCCGCGGCCCTGGAACTCGAAGGAGAGGCGGCCGTCCTGGGAGCGGCGGCTGTCCGAGGCGTCCATGCCCGCATCGGTCTTGATGCGCATGAAGAGCGCGCGCATCAAGCGCTCGGGCAACTGGTGCTTCTGTTGGAGGTCGGAGTCGATGCGGTAGCTGATCCAGCTGTCCGGATCGGGGCGGGCGTCGAGGTGGATGTCGGAGGCGCGCAGACGCAGCGCCTCGGTGAGCATGGCGCTGATGGCGGCCTTGAGCTGCGAGCCTGAAAGGTCGTCGGCGCGCAGCCGCGACAGCACGGGCTCGAGCACCGCGCCCTCGGCCGCGACGCGGCGCAACGACTGGCGGGCCTCGGCGACATCGACCGGCACGATGCGCAGGCCGCGCACGCGCACGGCACAAGCCTCCATGATGGCGGCGCGCTGCGCGGCATCGAGCGGCCGCGCGGCCTTGATGGCCAACATATCGCGTTCGACGGCGACCGGCGCCACCAGGAACTTCTCGCAGATCTTGAGCGGCAAGAGCTGCATCGCCGCGAGCGGCGCGGTGTTCGGCACGCCGCTGGGCGCGGTGGGATCGGTCTCGCGCAGGCGGACGGACTCGGCCAACTCGCGCGGCAGGAAACGGTCGCGGACCAGGATATCGAGCAGCGCGGCGCGACCGCCCATCTCGAGGATGGCCTGCTGCTTGCGGCGCGCGACTTCGACCTGCGCGCGCGTGAGGTAGCCCTGCTCGATGAGCGCATCAAGCCCCTTGAGCGTCGTCGATTCGCGGCGCTCCTCAGCGGTGGGGGCTACGATTTCAGGCGAGGCGCTCATGGATTGCCGGTGCTCCCGACGCTCCCCGACGGGCGGGCGCTGCTGCCGCTGTTGCTGCTGCCCGAACCTGACAAGCCGCCCGAAGTGTCGCGGGCTCGCTGGAAAGCCTCGCCATCGACCCCCTTGCCCGGCTCAATAAGGACGGCCGGAGTCGGCGGCTGGACCTGGACGGAGTCGAGGCTGCCGCGGAAGGCGACCGGGAAGCCGCGGTCCATGAGGTCGAGCGGGTCGTACTGGCTCTCGGGGACATCGGTGACGTCGAACAGCGTCACGGTGGCATCCCGCACGCGCACGAGCAGGCGCAGGCGGTCGAGGAAGGTCATGACCTCGCCGTTGCGCACGATGTAGACCTGCGAGCGCAGACCGGCGATCGAGCCGCTGGCACCGCCTGCGGCACCACTACCGCCACCGCCGCCACCGCCGCCGGAGGCCGCGCCACCACCGCCGCCACCGCCGCCGGCGGCCGAGTTGAGGGCCGACACGCCGCCGGCGAGCACCGGCACGGTGCGCACATCGAGGCTGCGCAGCACGGCGCGGTCACCGATGACCGCCGAGACGTAAAGGCCTGCGAGGCGCTCGGCAGTGGTCTTTTCTTTGGTAGTTTCGGCGGGCAAGCCCTCGCCCGCCGCCGCGCGTGCGCCGCGAGCTGCCGGCGCCGCTGCCGCGGCGGAGCCGCGGGGCGCTTCGGTGGCGGCGCTGGATGTCGAACCGGCGGTCGGCACGGTGGCCGAGCCGCGCGGCGGCCGCACCAGCGGATTGGGGATGCCCTGCGCCTGCGCCAGATCAGCGCCCATGATGGACAGGACTGCGACGAGAGCAGCGAGGC
>RFTM01000140.1 GCA_009923475.1 Gammaproteobacteria bacterium
CGCGCCGACGTGCACGCCTGGCGCGCCGAGAGCGCTGCGGTGTTGAGCAGCAGCGCCACCGTGCTCGCCGACGACCCCGAACTCACCGCGCGGCCCGCCGACGCGGCGCCGGCCGATGCCTTGCGCCGGCCGCTGCGCGTCATCCTCGACGCCCACGCCCGCGTGCCGTCCACCGCGCGCCTGTTCGGCGCACCGGGCGAGGTGGTCCGCCTGGTCGGGCCGGCCGCCGCAGTCCCGAGGGCGGCCTCCGCGCCCGCCCATCGCATCGAGCGCATCGCCACCGATGCGGCGGGTCGCCTGTCGCTGCCTGCCGTATCCGCCTGGCTGGGCGGGGAGGGGATCAACGAGGTCTGGACCGAGGCCGGTCCGACGCTCGCCGGGGCGCTGCTCGCCGCGGGGCTCGTCGACGAACTCGTGGTCTATCTCGCGCCGCGCCTGCTGGGGCCCGACGCGCGTCCGCTCGCCCATCTGCCGCCGTTGGCGAGCCTCGCGGACGCCCCGGCATGGCGGGTGCAGGATGTGCGGCCGATCGGCCCGGATATCCGTATCATGCTGCGCCCGGAGACCTGAGGAGGGGCAAGGCGTGTTCACCGGCATCGTGCAGGACATGGGACGCATCGTCGCGCTCGAGCCGCGCGACGGCGACGTGCGCCTGCGCGTCGCGGTCGGGCGCCTGCCGCTCGGGTCCGTGCGCAGCGGCGACAGCATCGCCGTGAGCGGCGTCTGCCTCACGGTGGTCGAACACGACGACCGCGGCTTCGCGGCCGACGTCTCCAACGAGACGCTCTCGCTCACCACGCTCGGCGATCTCGTCCCGGGTTCCCGCGTCAACCTCGAGCCCGCGCTGCGCGCCGGCGACCCGCTCGGCGGGCACCTCGTCTCCGGCCATGTCGATGGCATCGGGCGCGTCGTCTCGCTCGCGCAGGACGCGCGCTCCTGGCGCATCCGCTTCGAGACGCCGCCCGCGCTCGCGCGCTATGTCGCCCGCAAGGGCTCCATCGCCATCGACGGCGTGAGCCTCACGGTCAACGAGGTCGAGGGCAGCGAGTTCGGCATCAACATCATCCCGCACACCTTCGAGGTCACGACCATCGGCGGCTACGCGCCGGGGCAGCGCGTCAACCTCGAGATCGACACCATCGCGCGCTATGTCGAGCGGCTGCTGGCCGCAGGGGCAGCGTCATGACCCTCCGCGTGGTGCCCGACCCGGCGCCGGCGGCCGGCTTCGACCGCATCGAGGACATCCTCGCCGACCTCGCGGCGGGCCGCATGGTCGTCATCCTCGACGACGAGCGCCGCGAGAACGAGGGCGACCTCATCATGGCCGCTTCCAAGGTGCGGCCCGAGGACGTCAACTTCATGGCGCGCTACGGGCGCGGCCTCATCTGCCTCACGCTGACGCCCGAGCGCTGCCGCCAGCTGCGCCTGCCGCTGATGGTGAGCGGCACCGACCGCGAGCACCGCACCAACTTCACCGTCTCCATCGAGGCGGCGGAGGGCGTGACCACCGGCATCTCGGCCTTCGACCGCGCGCATACGGTGCGCACCGCGGTGGCGGAGGACGCGCGGGCCGAGCACCTGCGCCAACCGGGCCACATCTTCCCGCTGATGGCGCAGCCGGGCGGCGTGCTGACCCGCGCCGGCCACACCGAGGCGGGCTGCGACCTCGCGCGGCTCGCGGGCCTCGAGCCCGCCGCGCTGATCGTAGAGATCATGAGCGACGACGGCACGATGGCCCGCCAGCCCGAGCTGCGCCGCTTCGCGCGCGAGCACGGGCTGCGCATCGGCACCATCGCCGACCTCATCCGCTACCGCTTGCGCACCGAACGCTCCGTCGAGCGGGTCGCCGAGCGCAGCGTGACCACCGCCCACGGCGAGTTCCGCCTGCTCGCCTACCAGGACCACACCCACCGCGACGTGCACCTCGCCTTGGTGCGCGGCGACATCGTCGGGGCGACGCCGCCGCTCGTGCGCGTGCACCTCGCCGAGACGCTGCGCGACCTCGTCGGCGTGCGCGAGGCCCCGGCCCGATGGACGCTCGATGCCGCGCTCGCGCGCGTCGCGCGCGAGGGGCATGGCGTGGTGGTGATCCTGCGCGAGCAGGAGTCGCCGCGCGAGCTCGCG
The DNA here is from genome assembly GCA_009923475.1 of Gammaproteobacteria bacterium. Taxonomy (GTDB): domain Bacteria; phylum Pseudomonadota; class Gammaproteobacteria; order Steroidobacterales; family Steroidobacteraceae; genus UBA964. Next base: position 2,125 of record RFTM01000140.1, read on the forward strand.
GACGCCGTCCGTGGCGCCGGACCGTCGGCGGCCCCCGCGGCGCCGCACGGCGACACCGCGGTCGCGCCCGTGTGGCGCACCTACGGCATCGGCGCGCAGATCCTGCAGGACCTCGGCGTGCGGCGCATGCGCGTGCTGTCCTCGCCCAAGCAGATGCAGGGCCTCGCGGCCTTCGACCTCGAGGTGCTCGAGTACATCGGACCGGAGGACGCCGATGCGCGTTGAGGGCGACACCCGCGAGGGCGCGGCAGCGCTCGATGCGCGCGGCCTGCGCATCGCCCTCGTCGCCGCGCGCTTCAACGCGCCGCTCGTCGAGCGCATGCTCGCCGGCGCGCGCGCCGCCTGGGCGCGCCACGGCGGCGCGGCCGCAGACCTCGAGGAGTTCCGCGTGCCGGGCGCCTTCGAGCTGCCGCTCGCCTGCCGGCAGGCGGCGTGGACGGGTCGCTATGCCGCGGTGGTGGCGCTCGGCTGCGTGATCCGCGGCGACACGCCGCACTTCGACTACGTCGCAGGCCAATGCGCCCAGGGCCTCATGCAGGCGGGCCTCGAGACCGGCCTGCCGGTGGTGTTCGGGGTGCTCACGGTCGAGGACGAGGCGCAGGCCATGGAGCGTGCCGACCCGGCGCGGCTCGACAAGGGCGGTGAGGCGGTCGAGTCCGCCATCGAGACCGCGCGCACCCTGGCTGCGATCGCCGCGGGGCAGGGCTGACATGGCCGGTGCACGCCCGCGTCGCGACCCCGCCTCCGGCGCGCGTTCGGTGGCGCGGCGTCTTGCCGTGCAGGCGCTCTACCGGGTGCAGATCAACGCCGGCCCGTGGCAGGACCTCGTGAGCGAGTTCGCCTCCGAGCCCGACATGGCGCGCGCGGACGCCGAGTACTTCCGGACGCTGGTGCAGGGCTGCTGCGAGGGCCGCGACGCGCTCGACGAGGCGCTCGCGCAGTGGGTCGACCGCAAGCCCGAGAGCCTCGACCCGGTCGAGCATGCGGTGTTGCTGGTCGGCCTCCACGAACTCCAGCAGCGGCCCGAGGTGCCTTGGCGCGTCGTGATCGCCGAGGCCGTGACCCTCACCAAGCGTTTCGGCGCGACCGACGGCCACAAGTTCGTCAACGCCGTGCTCGACCGCGCGGCGCGGGCGTCGCGCCCGCACGAACACTGACGGCGCGGCCGATGGCGCTCGGCGAGTTCGAGCTGATCGACCGCTACTTCCGCGATTGCGGCGCGCCGCGCGCCGATGTCGTGCTCGGCGTGGGCGATGACGGCGCGCTGCTGCGGCCGCCGCCCGGCACCGACCTCGTCGCCGTCAGCGACACGCTCGTCGAGGGCGTGCATTTCCCGGTGGGGAGCCCTGCCGCGTCGGTCGGCCACCGCGCGCTCGCGGTCAACCTGAGCGACATCGCCGCGATGGGCGGAACGCCTCGTTGGGCGCTGCTGTCGCTCACGCTGCCGCAGGTGGAGGAGCCTTGGCTCGAGGGCTTCGCGCAAGGCTTCGGCGCGCTCGCCCGCGCGCACGGCGTGGCGTTGGTCGGCGGTGACACCACACGCGGCGCGCTCACCATCGGCGTGCAGGTGCTCGGCACCGTGCCGGCCGGCGAGGGCCTGCGCCGCAGCGGCGGCCGTCCCGGCGACGCATTGTTCGTCACCGGCACGCCGGGCGATGCCGCGGCCGGGCTCGCCATCATCATGGGAGCGCCCGGCACCTTGGCGGCAGGGCAGGGGGCGGCGGACCTGCGCCGCGATGTGCCCGATGTCGCGCGCCCTGACGCGCGCCCTGACGCGCGCCCTGACGCGCTCGAGGCGCTGCGCCAGCGCTTCCTGTTCCCGACGCCGCGGCTCGCCGAGGGCGAGGCGCTGCGCGCAAGGGCGAGCGCCTGCATCGACATCTCCGACGGCTTGGTCGGCGACCTCGGCAAGCTCGCCGCCGCCAGCGGCTGCTCGGCCGTGCTCGATCTCGAGGCGCTGCCGTGCTCGGCGGCGCTCGCGGCGGCGTTCACGCCCGAGGCGGCGCTGCGCTGCATGCTCGAGGGCGGCGACGACTACGAACTGTTGCTTGCCGTGCCGCCGCCGCAGGTGGCAGCGGTGGCCGCGATGCCGGGCCTGACGCGCATCGGCGAGCTGCGCGAGGCGACGGCCCGGCACGCCGCCGGACCGTCATCGATGGGCGCCCGCGTGATGCTGCGCCGGCGCGGCGCCGACGGGACCTCGAGGGAGACGCCGGCCGCAGGGGCCGGCTTCGATCACTTCGCGGGCTGAGCGGCCGCGGCCTCGACCGGCTCGAGGTCCTTGTCCCGCTCGACCAGCGCATAGGCCGAGTGGTTGTGGATGGACTCGAAGTTCTCGGCTTCCACCGAGTAGGCGGCGATGCGCGGTTCGGCGTTGAGCCGTAGCGCGATGTCGCGCACCAGGTCCTCGACGAACTTCGGGTTGTCGTAGGCGCGCTCGGTGACGAACTTCTCGTCCGGGCGCTTCAGCAGCCCGTACAGCTGGCTCGAGGCCTCGGCCTCGACGATGTCGATCAGCTCCTCGATCCAGAGGTGCTCGCGCAGCCGCACCGTCAGCGTGACATGCGAGCGCTGGTTGTGCGCGCCGCGCTCGGAGATCTTCTTGCTGCAGGGGCAGAGGCTGGTCACCGGCACCACCACCTTCACCGAGGTCAGGTTGCGGCCGCCGCGCCGCTCGCCGATCAGCGTCACGCGATAGTCCATCAGGCTCTCGACGCCCGACACCGGCGCGCGCTTCATGACGAAGAACGGGAAGCTGAGGTCGATGTGCCCCGAGTCCGCCTCCAGCCGCGTCGTCATCTCCTCGAGCATGCGACCGTGGTCCGCCACCGAGATCTCGCGCTCGCGGTGCAGGATCTCGACGAAGCGCGACATGTGCGTGCCTTTGAAGTGGTGCGGCAGGTCGACGAACATGTTGAACGAGGCCACCGTGTGCTGTTCACCGGTCGACCGGTCGCGCAGCCGCACCGGATGCAGGATGTCCTTGATGCCCACCTTGCTGATCGGGATGCGGCGTTCGTCACGGTGGGATTGCACGTCCGCGATGGCCGCGGCGCTCGGGTTCGACGGGGTCATGGGTCTCCTTACGCGCCGGCGGCGCGGCGCGGCGAACCGCGCTGTTCCTGCCACCAGGGCTCGACCTGGCGGGCGATGCCGGCCGGGTCGAGCCCGGCGGCGGCGAGGCAGTCGTTGCGGCTGCCGTGTTCGATGAAGCGGTCGGGGATGCCGACAATGCGGAGCGGCCGCTCGAGGCCGGCGGCGGCGAGCGCCTCGGCGAC
>RFTM01000015.1 GCA_009923475.1 Gammaproteobacteria bacterium
CCGCGGCCCTGGTCGATGAATCGCTGGTGACAGGCGAGTCGCAGCCGCGCAGCCGCGCACCGGGCGAGACGCTGCTCGGCGGTTCCACCAATCTCGGCGCGGCACTGAGCCTGCGCGCGGCACGTCGCGCGGACGAATCCACGCTGCACGGCCTGGTCCGGCTGCTCGAGCGCGCGCAAGGCGAAAGACCCCGTCTGGGCCTCGCCGCGGAGCGCATGGCCTCCTGGTTCGTGCTGCGGGTGCTCGCACTGACGCTGGCGGTCGGCGTCGCCTGGGCATTCATCGACCCGAGCCGCCTGCTGCCCGCCGTACTGGCCGTGCTGGTGGCGACCTGCCCCTGCGCGCTGTCGCTTGCGACGCCGGTGGCGATCGCCGCGGCGACCTCGCGCCTTGCCAAGCTCGGCGTGCTGGTGATGCGCGCCGACGCCGTCGAGGGCCTTGCGACCATCGACACCGTGATGCTCGACAAGACCGGCACGCTGACGGCCGGGCGACCGACGGTGACGAAGACCGAGGTCCTGGAGAGCCCCGGCGCGCCATCGGCGCCGAGGCCTCTCACGCCCGCGCGCGCGCTCGCCATCGCGGCAGCCCTCGAACAGGGCTCCCGGCATCCGCTCGCCCTCGCCTTCGCGGCGCACCGCGATGCCACGCTCGACTGCGCGGACGCGCGAGAGACCGCAGGCGAAGGCGTCGAGGGCCATGTCGGCGGCGGCCTTTGGCGCATCGGCAAGGCCGCGTTCGCGCTCGCGCTGCACGGCGCGGCGCCCCATGGCCCGATCGGGGAGGCCAGGCTGCGCGATGCCGCAGCGGTGCTGGCCAGCGATGACGGCCAGGTCGCGCTCTTCGAGGTGGAGGATGCCTTGCGTCCGGATGCCCTGGCGACGGTCGAGGCGCTGCGCAAGTCGGGCCTCGACCTGCAGGTCGCGAGCGGCGACCGCCCGGAGGTCGTGGCGCGGGTCGCGGCCACGCTCGGCCTCACCGCCGCGACCGGTGCGCTGCGCCCCGAAGACAAGCTGCAGCGGTTGCGCGCGGCGCAGCAAGCGGGGCATCGCGTGCTGATGGTCGGTGACGGCATCAACGATGGCCCCGTGCTCGCGGCAGCCGACGTGTCGATGGCGATGGGGCGCGGCTCTTCGATCGCCCATGCCGCCGGCGACCTGTTGCTGCTGCGCGAGTCGCTGGCGGCGCTGCCCGCTGCCGTCGCCGTCTCGAGGCGCGCGCTCACGCTGGTGCGCCAGAACCTGCGTTGGGCGGCGGCCTACAACCTGGCGGCGATCCCGGTGGCGGCGCTCGGTCTCATGCCGCCCTGGGTGGCCGCGATCGGGATGTCGGCGTCCTCCCTCATCGTCGTCTTCAACGCGCGCCGCCTGCTGCGCACGGAGGTCACCGTCCCTTGAACAGCATCTACCTGCTCGTGCCCTTGTCCCTGACCTTGGTCGGCGCCGCCGTCTGGGCGTTCTTCTGGGCGGTCGACCGCGGCCAGTTCGAGGACCTGGAGGACGGCTCGCGCGCCGCGCTCGAGGAAGACGACTTCGTCGCGCCCGGCGTCGAGCGCGCAGCGACCGTCAGCGAGGGGTCCAACTCACCCCGACCGTGACGCTGACGAAGCTCGCGAACGCGTACACCTCGTCGCTGTCCGCGCCGCCATCGAGCCAACGCAGGCCACCCGTCACGCGCCACTCGTCGGACAAGCGGTGCGCGACACGCAGTCCCGCGTCCACCGCATAGCCCGGACCTCCGGCCAAGGCGTCGATATCGCCCTGCAGGGACCAGGTCGGCGCCAGACGGCGTTCGAAGGCCCCATGCAGCAGCGGGACGAAGCCGGTATCCGTCTTGCTCGCCGTCTTCGTGTCCTGTCGCAGCCGGATGGAGGCATCGCGGATCTTGGCGGTGACGCCGACCTTGACCACCAAGTCGTCGCGTTCGATCCAACGCCAGCGCCAAGTCGCGCGCCAGGAATCGAACCGGTAGCGCGCCGAGATCCGGCCCGGATCGAAGGTCTCGCCCTCGAAACGGATCGGCACTGCGCTGGCACCTTCGCCCGTCACCGACAGCGGCGCGTATAGGACACGCCACTCGTGGCGTCCGCTCGCGCGCCCCGCCACCTGGATGCGCGGCGCATGCGCCGGTCCTTCGCCGGTGAGCGCATCCAGCGCGAAGCGTGTCCCGGACGGGTCGTTCGGCGACTGCACCGCGTTGCGGCGCTGCCAGGCCGAGACGCCCTCAAGGTCGACGGTCTCCACGCCGCCCTCGCCGGCGAACACGGCCGGCAGGCCCCCGAGCCCCGCGAGCGCGCAGACGGCGATGCGCAGCAGCGGTCTCATCCGTTGCTCTGCAGGCCGTGCGAGATGCCGCTGACGCTCGCCACGAGCGCATCGAGCAGGTCGCGGTCCTCGCGTCCGCCGGCCCGCCACCGTCGCAGCAGGTCGATCTGCATGAGGTTCATCGGATCGACGTAGGGATTGCGCAGGTGCAGCGCCCGCTGCTGCGTACGGTCGCCATCCAGCAATCCCTGCTGTTCCTTGACCTCGAGCAGCGTCGCGACCGCAAGTTCGTGCTCCGCGCGCAGCACGGCGCCGAAGCCGTGATCGGCCTCGGCGAGCGACTCGTAGCGGGCCGCGATGTCGAGGTCGCTTCGGGCGAGCATGACCTCCACCGAACCGAGCAGGTCGCGCAGGAAGGACCAATCGGCGGCCGCGGACCGCACCGCCTGCATACCCCAGCCGTCGACGGCGGCGCGCAGTCCCGTGCCGGCGCCGAACCATCCCGGCAGCAGCATGCGGTTCTGGGTCCAGGCCGACACCCACGGTGATGCACGCAGCCCCCGCAAGCCGTCGAAGCCCGGCCGGACCGCGGGCCTGCCGCCGACCTGCATCCTCTCGATGACGTCGATCGGCGTCACCGCACGGAACCAGGCGTGGAACGCCGACTCGCCCCAGACGAGCGCCCGATAACGCTCGCCGCTCGCCTCGCTGAGGCGCGAGGCGATCTCGAGCGCCACCGGATCGGGCTCGGCCGTGCGGCCGCGCTGGCCCGCTGCAGTGACCGGGGCGAGCGCACCGAAAGCCCGCTCCAGGGTGCGCAGCGCGATCGGCCCCAGCCCGTAGTGCTGGTTCATCGACTCGCCCTGCTCGGTGATCCGCAACCAGCCGTTGACCGTCGACGGCGGCATCGCCGACACCATCCCGTCGATGCGTCCGCCGCCGCGTGCGATGCTGCCGCCCCGCACATGGCAGACGACATGCTGCTCGCCGGCCGCCGCCAAGGCCGCCGCGAGCGCGCCCTGCGCGCGATAGGCCGCGAAGCGCGCCGCGCAAGGCCCCGCCTGCTTGCCGCTCTCGGAATACCCGACCAGCACCTGTTGCCGCCTCCCGCGGCCGTCGAGGTGGGCGCGATAGAACGGCTCCTGGAGCAGGTCGCGCATCACGTCCCCCGCGCGCGCCAGCGATTCCATGGTGTCGAACATGGGCGCGACGTCGAACGCCAGCACCCCGCGCCGCCGGTCGTAGGCCTCGGCCCAGCGCGCGAGCAGCAGGGCCGCGAGCACATCGTCCGCGCCGCCGACACCGTTCACGACGTATGCGCCGATGGACTCGGGACCGAAGCGTCGTCGGCACTGGGACATGGCCTCGAAGACCGCCACCGTGCGCTTGCCCAGCGCATCGAGCTCGAGCTGCGGGCCTGTGTCGCGCTCGAGGCAGGCGCGCAGCTGGCGCCGGCGCTCCTCGGGTCCGAGCGCCGACCATCCCGCCTGCCCCAGCGCGCGGCCGACCACGCGATGCAGCGAGGAGGCGTGCTGGCGGACATCGAGCCGCGCGAGATGGAAGCCGAACACCGAGATCCGGCGCAGCAGGCGCTGCACGGAGAAGAGACCGGCGTGACGGCCGCGGTTGGCCGCGAGGCTCTCGGCGACGAGCTCGATGTCGCGGCGGAACTGCCCCGGCTCCTCATAGCCCGGAGGACGACCCTCGTAGGTCGCGCGCAGACGCCCGGCGACCTGGCCGAGGAACACGCGGTAGGGCATGCGGTCGTGGCGCGACGGCGAGGCGTCGCGGGCGCCCGGGATGAGCGTGGCGTAGCTCTCGATGCGCTGCTGCAGCGCGGCGCTCGAGCCGACGCGGCTCGCGCTCTGCGACAACAGCTGGCCGAGCGCCTGCACCTCGCCGAAGTAGGCGTTGACGATCGCCTGCTGCTGCCGCACGAGCGTCTCGCGGATCGACTTGGCGTGCACGTCGGGGTTGCCGTCCATGTCGCCGCCCACCCAGGAGCCGAAGCGGATGACCGTCGGCACCTCGACATCTTCGGCTTCGGCGCCGTAATGCGCCCGCAGCGCCTCGGCGATCTCCTCGTGGAACGCCGGGACGATCCGGTACAGCACCTCGACGAGGTAGAAGATCACGTGCTCGCGCTCGTCGGCGACGGTCAGCCGCTGGCGCGGGTGGTCCTCGGTCTGCCATGAGGTGGTGAGCTCCGTGCGGATCTGCCCCACGAGGGCCCGCTGCTCATGCGGAGCGAGCGTCGGGTCGAGGCGGTCGAACAGCAGGTCCGCGAGCCGCAGCTGCTTGCGCAGCACCGTGCGGCGCGGCGACTCCGAGGGATGGGCGATGAACACGGGCTCGATGCGCAGGGTCCCGAGCAGCGACAGCACCTCCGGCAAGGCCGCGCCGTCGGCCTTCAGCCGCCCGATCGCGTCGGACACGCCGCCCGGCTGCGGCTTGCGGGCGTCATCGAGGAAATAGGCGCGCCGGCGGCGCACCCGGTGCAGCTGTTCGGCGAGGTTGACCGCCTGGAACCAGGCCGTGAAGGCGCGCTCGAGGTCACGGGCGATGCCGGTCGGACGGTCGCGCATGCGCGACTCGAGCTCTTGTCCGGCCGCCGCGTCACCGCGCCTGCGGGCGATGGCGAGCCGACGGTCGCCCTCCACGAGCTGCAGCAAGGCCTCTCCGCGGATCGCTCCCTCCGGCCCCCGTGGATCGACTGCTGTCGGACGATCAGCGGAACGAGTAGCTGAAGTCCACGCCCCACGACCGGCCGGCCGAATCGTGGATGAACGAGCCGCCGAACTCCGGAGCCGGGATGATCTCCTGGAGGTAGTTCTCGTCGGTGATGTTGCGGCTCCAGGCGGTGACGCCGAACTTGCCGTTGCTCACGCCGATGCGGGCGTTGACGGTGCTGTAGGCGTCGCGCTTCATCTTGTCGAAGGTGCCCTGGCCGAACTGGAAGTAGGTGAACAGGTTCGGCAGGCGCTGCTTCTGCACCGGGTGGAACCAGGTCTCGCCGACGAACGAGGCGTCGACGCGGGCGTTCAGCGTCCAGTCCGAACCGCCGAAGGGCAGCTCGAAGTCGACGCCGGCGTTGCCCGTGTACTTCGGCGCGTACGGCACCTCGCCGCCCGCGGTGTACGGACGACCGAGGTACTTGTCGATGTTGCCGTCCGTGCTGGCGTAGGCCGCGAACAGCGAGATGTTGTCGTTCACGCGCCAGCGGCCGTCGAGCTCGAAGCCCTTGATGGTGACCTTGTCGAGGTTGGTGACGACGCGCAGCAGGCCGAAGGGACCGGCGAAGAAGTTGAAGAACTGCATGTCGTCGACCTTCGTCTGGTAGTAAGCCGCGTTGAGGCTCACCGTCCGGTCGAGGAAGAACGACTTGATGCCGATCTCCGCCGCCTTCGACACTTCCTTGCGGTACTTGTCGTTGACGTCGGTGATGTTGAGCACCGCGTTCGCGCCGCAGGTCGGCGGCAGGAACGAGGCGCCGAGGCAGAGCGTCGTGCTGCCGGCGCGGCCGTAGGCCGTGTTGACCGTGGCGGCGCTGCCCGAGGAGTTGAAGCCGCCGCTGCGGAAGCCGTAGCCGTACGAGGCGTAGAGCGCGACGTCGTCCGAGGCCTTCCAGTTGGCCGACAGCTTCGGCTGCAGCTGGCTGAAGGTCTCCGAACGGCCCGGGATGCCGGACGTGGCATACGCCGGGGTGACGGTGTACGCCGGGTTGATGTACGGGTTGGAGAAGAAGCTGAAGCCCGGGGTCTGCGCGCGGCAGATCGTGGTGTTGGTCGCCGAGCAACGCGGCACGTTGTTGCTGACCGAGCGGTCCTCGCTGTCGTAGCGCAGCGCCAGGGCCAGCTCGAGCTGGTCGGTGACGTTGTACGCGATCTGGCCGAAGGCCGCGTAGACCTTGCTCTTGAAGTCGTCGTCATAGAGCAGGTCGGTCGGGTTGAGGCCGCTCGTCGGCACGAAGGCCGCCGCGGTCAGGCCCTTGTTCAGGTCCGAACCCTGCGAGACCACGACGTGGCGCTTGATGTCGGCGGCGTAGACGCCCGCGACCCAGCGCAGCGCCTCGTCGCCCGGCGAGGTCAGGCGCAGCTCGATGCTGGTGTCCTTCTGGTCGCGCTGCTGGTACTGGTAGCCGTCGCAGGTGCTCGGGCCGTACGGCGGCGTGAAGCCGGCGCCGTTGCCGCCCGCCGGGGTCAGCCAGATGTTGGACGGGATGCCGAAGAACGGCGCCACGTAGCCCGGGCTGGTCAGGTTGGCGTCGTTGGTGCTGCGGCAGGTGGCGTCGAGCGCGTAGAGCAGGAACGCCGCGCTGGTGCCGTCCGTCAGGAAGTAGTTCGTCTGGTCGTTGTACGCCAGGTAGCCGGTCAGCGTGCCGACACCGACGTCCCACTCGCCCTTGACCGACAGGTTGATGTTCTCCTGCTCGTTCTGGGGCTTGACGTTGTTGATGTAGCGGAAATCGTTCTTGTTCGGGTCGGCGTAGAAGGCCGGCGCGTTCAGGCCCGCCGCCGCGTCGGAGAGCGCGATGGTGGCGTTGAAGTTGATGGCGCCCGCGTCGATCTTGGAGTACTTGGCCTTGACGTCGATGTCGCCGCCGCCGGCCTCGAACATGAGACGGCCCTGGATGCCCGTCTCCTCGTAGAAGTCGACGCAGTCGTCGCACTTCAGCTTGAGGTTCTTCCACTGGCCGTCGGTCTTGCGGGTGTAGGCGGACAGCGAACCGCGCGCCGACTCGCCGACCGGACCGCCGGCATAGATGCTGGCCTTGTAGCTGCTGTCCGAACCGTAGCCGCCGCTGATGTCGAACTCGGCGGACTCACCGGGCTTGCGCGTGGTGATGATCATGGCGCCGGCCACCGCGTTGCGGCCGTAGAGCGCGCCCTGCGGGCCCTTCAGGATCTCGATCTGCGACACGCCCGAGAGCTCCTGGTTGAGCGCGTTCGGGTTGGTCTGCAGCACGCCGTCGATGACCAGCGCGAAGTTCGTCTCGGCGTCGCGGCCCGTGTTGATGCCGCGGATGTTGACCTGCATGTCGCCGGCCTCGGCGGTCTGCACCTGCGAGACGCCGGCGGTCAGGGCGATGAAGTCCTGCGGGCGCTCGATGCCGGCAGCCTTGAGTTCGGTGGCGGTGAAGGCCGTGATGGTGACAGGCACGTCCTCGATGCGCTCGGCGCGCTGACGGGCGGTCACGACGACCTCTTCGAGCTGGCCCTGGGCCTCCTGCGCGCCCGCCTGGGCGGCGGCGATGGCGGCGAACACGCTCACCCCGATGAGGGAGAGCCTGCGGTTGCGCTGGAACATTGAACCTCCGGTTCGATCCGTGATGGAGAGAGAAACGCGCCGGAGTGTATGCCGCAACGCCACGATGAAGCAACGCTCCGCTGCGGAGCGACAACCAAATCGTTGCGGCGGAGCAACACCCGGCGGGGCGAAAACGGCCGTCGCCGCAGGCCCGCGGGCAGCACGCGCTTCCCATCGGGCAGAATCGCCATCCATGAACGCTTCCTCCGCCCTTTCCTGCCCACCGAGGATCTGCCCTTGAGCGACTTGCCCCCCGTCCCCGCCATCGACCTCGTCTGCGGCATCTGGACCGAGGAGGCCTTGTCGGTCCGCCCGGGCTGGCAGGACCAGTTCTTCGCCGGAAAGATGAAATCGAAGACCGACATGAAGGGCGTGAGCCTCGAGGACCACCTGGCGCAGATGGCCGAAGCCGGCATCGAGAAGGCCTTCCTGTTCGCGCCCAAGGTCGGCCGCAAAGGGCTGCCGGGGTCGTTCCACGTGCCCTACGAGATCGTCGCGCGGGCCTGCGAGAAGTACCCGGGCAAGTTCTACGGCCTCGCCGGCATCGACCCCTACGAGGGGATGAACGGCGTGCGGGCGCTCGAGGATGCCGTCAAGAACATGGGCTTCATCGGCGCGCATGTCTATCCGCACTGGTTCGACCTGCCGCCCGACCACGCCAAGTACTACCCGTTCTACGCCAAGTGCGTCGAGCTCGGCGTGCCCATCCAGATGCAGGTCGGGCAGTCGATGGTCTACACCAAGGAAGCGCCGATGCGCAGCGTCGGGCGGCCCATCCTGCTCGATGGCATCGCCTGCGACTTCCCCGAGCTCAAGCTCGTCGGCATCCATGTCGGCATCCCGTGGACCGACGAGATGATCGCGATGGCCTGGAAGCACGAGAACGTCTACATCGGCTCCGACGCGCACAGCCCGAAGTACTGGCCGGAGGCGTTCGTGAAGTACATCAATTCGTACGGCCAGGACAAAGTGATGTTCGGCACCGATTTTCCGGTGCTCGGCTTCAAGCGCACGATGGACGAGGTGCTCGCGCTAGGCCTGCGCGAGGCGCCGCTGCGCAAGTTCCTGCGCGACAACGCGCTGCGGGTGTACGGCCTCGCCGGCTGACGGCCTGCGGCGGTACCTCCCGTCCCGCGCCGCGGCGCTTCAGTCGCCGCCCTTGCCCACCGTCTTCGCCGCCTGCTCGGCGTTGAGCGCCGCGCCCGCGGCCTCGAGGGCCGCGATCGTGGCGGCATCGAGCCCGGCCTCGCGCAGCACCTCTTCCGTGTGCTCCCCGAGCCGCGGCGCAGGCTTGGTGATGGCGGCGGGCGTCGCGCCGAAGTTCACCGGGAAGGACGGATGCCGCAGCCGCCCCTCCGTCGGGTGCTCCTGGAACTGCCAGAAGCCGGTCTGCACGAGGTGCGGGTCGGTGGCGAGTTCCTCGAGGGTGTTGACCACGATGTGCGGGATGCCCGACGGGCCGAGCACCTCCAGCCATGCGGCGGTGCGGCGGGTCGCCATGATCTCGGCCGTCACCTGCGAGGTCGCGTCGATGTTGCGCACCCGGTCGGCGAGCGTGCGGAAACGCGCGTCATCGATGAATTCGGGGCGACCCGTGACCGTACAGAACTTCACCCAGTGCGCATCGAGGTAGGGCAGCACGGCGATGTAGCCGTCCTGCGTCTTGTAGGGCTTGCGGTGCTTGCTCATGAGGCGCACATAGCCCGGCTTGCCCTTCGGCGGCTCGAAGGCCATGCCCCACAGATGCTCGGCCATCACGAAGTTGACCATGGTCTCGAACATGGGCACCTCGAGCTCCTGCCCCTCGCCCGTACGCTCACGGTGGAAGAGCGCCGCCAGCACGCCATACACCACGGTGATGGCCGTGGTCTTGTCGGCGACGATCGTCGGCAAGTAGCGCGGCTCGCCCAGCACCATCTCGTTGAGCATGGCGATGCCGCTGGCCGCCTGGATGGAATCATCGAGGGCGCCGAGCGCGCCGTACGGGCCTTTCTTGGAGTAGCCGTAGGCGCCGCAGTAGATGATGCGGGGATTGACCTTCTTGAGGTCCGCGTAGTCGAGCCCGAGCTTCACCATCACCTGCGGCCGGTTGTTGTGGATGAAGACATCGGCGTCCTTGACCATGGCCAGCAGCGCGTCGCGCGCGCCCGGCACGCGCAGGTCGAGCACGATGCTGCGCTTGTTGCGGTTGCAGGTGAGGTAGAGCGCGCCCATGCCCGGGTTCTGGGACGCCCCGAGCGCGCGGTTGCTGTCGCCGCGCGGCTGCTCGATCTTGACGACGTCGGCGCCCATGTCGGCGAGCATCTGGCAGGCCCAAGGGCCGAGCACCACGCTCGTCATCTCGATGACCTTCACGCCCTGCAACGGTCCCGGCATCTCGCGCCCTCCTTCGTCCGGCCTCTCCGTCGGGATGATACGCTTGCACCGCCATGTACTCGGGACTCTTCCTCTTCCAGGCCGCGCTGCAGTTGGCGCTGTTCGTGTGGCTGTGGCGCCTCTGGCGCGGCCGCGGCGTGGTGGTCGCGGCGGTGCTGCTGCTGCCGCAGTTCGGGTTGGTCTGGGACAACCTCATCGTCGGCCTCGGCCGCACCATCGGCCTCGGCCCCATGCTCGAGGCGCTGTCCTGGCCGCGTTTCTGGCTGCACTGGCTGTCCGGCGCCTGGCTGGTGGCCGCAAGCGGCACCATCCTGCGCCATGCGGGCTTCGGGTTCATGCGCCCGGCCCGCGCCATGACCGGTTTCTGCGCGGCGACCATGGTGCTGATGCTCTACGACCTGCCGCACTTCTGGCGGGACAGCCTGCATCCGGTCTGCGAGTTCGACCTGGTGCGCTACTCGACGGCGGTCGCGCCGGGCGCCTTCTGCTTCCCGGACCAGCAGGTCATCCCCGGCGCTCCGCCCTTCGCCGCCATCGTGACCTGCCTCGTGGTGATCATCGCGGGCGCCCTGCTGCTGCTGCGCCACCGCTTCCCCTGGATGATGCTCGGCGGGATCCTCATGCTCATCAGCGCGGCGCCGCCGTTCCGCGCCCTCAAGCTCGACAACTTCGGCGAGGTGTTGATCGCGGGCGGCTGCATCTGGGCGATCGCCCGCTTCGCGGCGCGGCCCGAGGCGTCCCCGACGTCCCCGGGCTGATGGACCCGGTCGGCACAGCCTGCCTCGTGCTGGCCGCGATGCTCTTCGCCACCAAGGGCATCTTCGCGAAGCAGCTCTACGCCATGGGCGTCGGCGTCGAGGCGCTGGTGACGATACGCGCCGCCATCGCCTTGCCGCTCTTCTGGGCCTATGCGCGGCGCGGCGGCGGGTTCGCCGCGGTGCGCACCGCCTCGCCGCGGGCCATCGCCGCCGCGGCGGCGGCCGGCGCGCTCTGCTACTACGCCGGGGCCTTGCTCGACTTCTGGGCGCTCACCATGATCCACGCGAGCATCGAGCGGGTGCTCATCTTCAGCTACCCCGCGATGGTGGTGCTCTTCACCTCGGTGCGCGACCGCAGCCCGCCCTCGCGCCGGGTGCTGCTCGCCACCGGGCTCAGCTACCTCGGCATCTTCTTCACCATGGGCGGGTTCGACGTGGTCGAGCTGCGCGCCAACCTGTTCGGGGCGATGCTGGTGCTCGGGTCGGCCCTGAGCTATGCCATCTATTTCATCGTCAGCGAGAGGTACACACGGGAGGTAGGCAGCGCGCCGTTCACGGTGTTCGCCATGACCGCCGCGACGCTGTGCCTGGTGACGCACTTCGCGCTCACGCGGGACGCGGGCGCGGAGCTCGCCGCCATCACGCCCGCCGCGTGGGTGCTGCTGCTGCTCATCGGCGTGGTCTGCATGTTCGTGCCCGCCTCGCTGCAGGCCGAGGGCGTGCGGCGGGTCGGCGCGCAGCGCGGCGCGGTGCTCTCCACCGTCGGGCCGCCGACCACCGTCGTGCTCGCCTGGGCGCTGCTCGGGGAGCGGCTCAACCCCTGGCAATGGCTCGGCATCCTGCTGATCGTCGCCGGCATCCTGGCGCTCGACCTCGCCCGCGCGGCGGCCCGCCGCCCGACATCGGCCGACGCGCCGGCCGCGGAGCGTTGACAGGCCCCGGTCCGACCGACACGATTCGCGACGCCATGTCGCACACCCCCGCACAGATCGCGCCCGGTCGCTACCGGGAATCCTTCGGCCGCCACTACGAGGACTTCGTGGTCGGCGACGTCTACGAGCACCGCCCGGGCCGCACCATCAGCGAAGCGGACAACACCTGGTTCACGCTGCTCACCATGAACACCCACCCGCTGCACTTCGATGCGGAGTACGGCAAGGCCTCGGAGTTCGGCCGCTGCATCGTCGCCTCGCCGCTCACGCTCGCCATCCTCGTCGGCATGAGCGTGAGCGACGTCAGCCAGAAGGCCATCGCCAACCTCGGCTGGAAGGACATCCGCATGACCTCGCCCGTGTTCCCGGGCGATACGCTGTACGCGGAGTCCGAGGTGCTCGACAAGCGCGAGTCGAAGTCGCGGCCCACGGCGGGCGTCGTCACCGTGCGCACGCGCGGCCGCAACCAGCATGGCACCGTCATCTGCGAGTTCGAGCGCAGCATCCTCATCGCCAAGCGCGGTTTCGCCGTCGACGACCCGAAGCCGGCCGACGCGGGGGCGCGTCCATGAGCGCCGACGACACCGACCGCGAGATCCTCGACAGCATCGAGCGCTGGGCGGAGCGCGAGCTGCGCCCCGTCGCCCGCAAGTTCGACCATGCCGACGAATACCCCGAGGAGATCGTCGCCCAGATGAAGGAGCTCGGCCTCTTCGGCGCGACCATCGCGCCGGAGCACGGCGGGCTCGGGCTCTCGGCCTCGACCTACGCGCGGCTGGTGATGACCATCGCCTCGGTGTGGATGGCCCCGGTGGGCATCTTCAACTCGCACCTCATCATGGCCGCCTGCGTGCAGCGCCACGGCACCGACGCGCAGAAGCGCAAGTGGCTGCCGCGCTTCGCGAGCGGCGAGCTGCGCGGCGGCATCGGCCTCACCGAGCCCAACGCCGGCACCGACCTGCAGGCGATCCGCACCGTCGCGCGCCGTGACGGCGACGGCTACGTCATCGACGGCACCAAGACCTGGATCACCAACGGCGTCTACGGCAGCTGCTTCG
>RFTM01000141.1 GCA_009923475.1 Gammaproteobacteria bacterium
TTGGAACTGGTGACCGAGCCGACGACCAGCAGCAGGTCGGCCTCGCGCAGCAGGTCTTTGACGGCGTCCTGGCGGTTCTGGGTGGCGTAGCAGATGTCTTCCTTGCGGGGCGTGGCGAGCCCGGGGAAACGCCGCTGCAGCGTCGCGACGATCTCGGCGGTGTCGTCCACCGACAGCGTCGTCTGGGTGACGAAGGCGAGCCGCGAGGGGTCCGGCACCTCGAGCCGCTCGGCGTCGTCGACCGATTCGACGAGGCGGATGCGCCCGCCGTGGGAGGCATCGAACCGCCCGAGCGTGCCCTCGACCTCCGGATGCCCGTCATGGCCGATGAGGATCACGTCACGGCCCTCGCGCGCGTAGCGCCGCACCTCCATGTGCACCTTGGTGACGAGCGGACAGGTCGCATCGAAGACCTCGAGTCCGCGGCGCTTCGCCTCGTCCTCGACGGCCTTGGAGACGCCGTGCGCCGAGAAGATGACCGTGGCGCCATCGGGCACCTCGTCGAGCTCGCGCACGAACACCGCCCCCATGCCGCGCAGCCGCTCCACGACATGCCGGTTGTGCACCACCTCATGGCGCACGTGGATCGGCGCGCCGAACAGCGCGATCGCGCGCTCGACGATGTCGATGGCGCGGTCGACTCCGGCGCAGAAGCCGCGCGGATTGGCGAGGCGCAATCTCATCCCGTACGCCCACGGCGCCAGTCGAGGAAGGCCTCGAGCAGCATCAAGCCCGCGCCCACGCTGATCGCCATGTCGGCGACGTTGAATGCGGGGAAGTACGCACCGCCCCAGTGCGCGTGGATGAAATCGACCACGTAGCCGTGCTCGAGGCGGTCGATGACGTTGCCGAGCGCGCCGGCGAGGATCAGCGCGAAGGCGATGGCGAGCAGGCGCTCGCGGCGGGCGTGCATCTGCCGCAGCCACCACACGATGCCGACGCTCACCGCGACCGCGAGCGCGCTCAGGAACCAGCGCTGCCAACCGCCCGCGCCCGCCAGGAACGAGAACGCCGCGCCCGGATTGTGCAGCCGGACGATGTCGAGCACCGGCAGCACGGGCGTCGACTCGCCGAGCAGGTAGCGCGACTCGATCCAGCCCTTGCTCGCCTGGTCGAGCACGACGAGCAGCGCCGATAAAGGCAGCCAACGCAGGCCGCTTTCCGCGGCGCCCGGGCGGCTCATGCGTGCCGCCGGGTCTCGCCCGGCCCGTCGACGTTGCTGACGCAACGGCCGCAGAGCTCGGGGTGCTCGGCATGCGTGCCGACATCCTCCACGCGATGCCAGCAGCGCACGCACTTGAGGGCTGTGGTCGGCGTCACGCGCAAGGCGACCGCACCGAGGCCCGGCACGGCCTCGACCCGCGCCTCGGAGGTGATTAGGAAGAAGCGCAGCTCGTCGCCGAGCGCATCGAGCTGCGGCAGGCGCTCGGGCGGGCACTCCACGACCACGCGGGCCTCCAGCGGCGAACCGATCTCGCCCGCGGCGCGCAAGCGCTCGAGCTCGCCCGCGACCTGCGCGCGCAGCGCGATGAGCGCATCCCAGTCGATGCCGTCGGACGGGATGGCCGGGAACGCATGCCAGAGCGCATGGAACACGGACGCCTCGCGCTTGCCCGGAAGGAAGGACCAGATCTCCTCTGCGGTGAACGACAGCACGGGCGCGAGCCAGCGCACCATCGCCTCGGCGACATGCCACTGCGCGGTCTGCGCCGAGCGGCGCGCGAGCGACTTGGCCGGCGTGGTGTAGAGGCGGTCCTTGGTGACGTCGAGCCAGAGGCCGCCGAGATCGGCGACGCAGAAGTTGTGGACCTTCTGGTAGACGAGGTGGAAATCGAAGCTGCGGTACGCCGCCCGGACCTCCTCCTGCAGCGCCGCGGCGCGCCCGAGCGCCCAACGGTCGAGCGCCACCATATCGGCGGGCGCAACGGCATCGGCCACCGGGTCGAAGCCGGACAGGTTGCCGAGCAGGAAACGCACGGTGTTGCGGATGCGGCGGTAGGAGTCCGCCATGCGCTTGAGGATCTCGTCCGACACCGCGATCTCGTTCGCATAGTCGGTGGACGACACCCAAAGGCGCAGCACGTCGGCGCCCAGGGTCGCCGTGACCTTCTGCGGGTCGATGACGTTGCCCAGCGACTTGGACATCTTGCGGCCCTTGTCGTCGACCGTGAAGCCGTGGGTGAGCACGGCCTTGTAGGGCGCGCGGGCCTCCAGCGCCTCGGACATCAGCAGCGACGAATGGAACCAGCCTCGGTGCTGGTCGGAGCCCTCGAGATAAAGATCTACGGGCGCCGCGACCTCGGGCCGGGCCGTGCCGACGCAATGGAACGACAGGCCGGAGTCGGCCCAGACGTCCATGACATCGTTCACCTTGTCGTAGTCGGCGGCTTCGGGGCCGAGCAGTTCCGCCGGATCGAGCGCGAACCAGGCCTCGATGCCGCCCTGCTCGACGCGCGCGGCGGCCGCCTCGATGAGTTCCTGGGTGCGCGGGTGCAGCGCGCCCGTGACCTTGTGCACGAAGAGCGGGATGGGCACGCCCCAGATGCGCTGCCGCGAGATGCACCAGTCGGGGCGGTTGGCGATCATGCCGTGGATGCGCTGCTCGCCCCAGGCCGGCGTCCACTCGACGCCCGGGATGTCACGCAGCGCGCCGGCACGCAGCCCCGCCTGTTCCATGCTCAGGAACCACTGCGGCGTGGCGCGGAAGATCACCGGCGTCTTGTGGCGCCAGCAGTGCGGATAGGAGTGCCGGTACGGCGCATGCACAAGCAGCGTGCCGCCGCCCGACATGAGCTCGACGAGGCGCGCGCCGCCCTCCTCGACCTTGAGGCCCTCGACATGCGGCGTGCCGGGGAGGAAGCGGCCGTCGCCGCCCACCGGGTTCACGACCGGCAGGCCGTAGCGCTGGCCGACGACGAAGTCCTCCTGGCCATGCGCAGGCGCGGTGTGCACCGCGCCGGTGCCCGACTCCAGCGTGACATGCTCGCCGAGGATCACCGGCACCTGCTTCGGCAGGAAGGGGTGCTGCAGCGCGAGACCTTCGAGGGCTTCGCCCTTGAAGCGCGCGACCGTCTGCACCGCCTCCGGCGCGATGCCGTAACGCTGCGCGCAGTCGGCGACGAGCTCCGCGGCCAGCACCACCGGACGCTCCCCGAGCGTCACCAGCGCGTACTCGATCTCGCCGCCGAGCGCGACCGCCTCGTTGGCGGGCAGCGTCCAGGGCGTGGTGGTCCAGATGACGAGCGACGGCGGTGCGGTAGCCGCCATCGCCGCCGCGGCGGCGGCACCGGCGCCCTTGCCGAGGCCGATGCGCAGGGCGAAGTCGGCGACATCGACGACGGCGAAGGCGACATCGACCGCAGTCGAGGTCTTGTCCTCGTACTCCACCTCCGCTTCGGCCAGCGCCGAGCGGCAGTCGAGGCACCAATGGACGGGCTTCGCGCCCTTGTAGAGGTGCCCGTTGGCGACGATGCGCCCGAAGGCGCGCAGCTGCTCGGCCTCGTAGGCCGGCGCCATGGTGAGGTACGGGCGGTCCCAGTCGCCGAGCACGCCCAAGCGCTTGAAGTCCCGACGCTGCTGCTCGACCTGCTCCGCCGCGAACGCGCGGCAAGCCGCACGGAACGCGTTGGCGTCGAGCTTCTGGCCGGGGCGCCCGTGCTTCTTCTCGACGGCGTGCTCGATGGGCAGGCCGTGGCAGTCCCACCCTGGGATGTAGGGCGCGTCGTAGCCCTCGAGCGAGCGCGACTTGACGATGATGTCCTTGAGGATCTTGTTGAGCGCGTGACCGATGTGGATGGCGCCGTTGGCGTACGGCGGGCCGTCGTGCAGCACGAAACGCGGGCGGCCGCGCGCGATCTCGCGCAGGCGGCCGTAGGTATCCTCGGCCTGCCAACGCGCGAGCGCGGCCGGCTCCCGCTGCGCGAGGTCGGCCTTCATGGCGAAGCCCGTCTGCGGCAGGTTGATGGTGTGCTTGTAGTCCTTCACTGCATGTCCTTGGAAATGGCCTTCAACCGATGTCCTGCAACAGCGCGCGTGCCGCCTCGGCGTCGGCGCGCATCTGCACCAACAGCCGCTCGACGCTCTCGAAGCGCAGCTCCTCGCGCAGGTGCGCCAGGAACTCCACCTCGAGTTCGCGGCCGTAGAGATCGCCCGCGTAGTCGAACACGAACACCTCGAGCAGCGGCTCGACGCCGCCCACCGTGGGCCGGGTGCCGAGGCTCGCCACGCCGCCGTACGGCCGCGCAGCCGGCCCGTCCCCGATGCCGTGCACCCGCACCGCGAAGATGCCCGTCACCGGCACGCGCCGCCGCCGCATGCGGATGTTAGCCGTCGGGAAGCCCCATGTGCGACCGAGCTGCTGGCCGGCGACCACCCGACCGCGCATGGAGTACGGCCTGCCCAGCAGCCGGGCGGCGGCGGCGAGGTCGCGCACCTCGAGCGCCGCGCGGATCCCGGAACTGCTGACGCGGGCGGAATCCGCCGCCACGGGTCCGATCACCTCGACCCCGAAGCCGAGCCGGGCACCGGCGCCGCGCAGGAACGCGGCATCGGCCGCACCGCCGCGGCCGAAGTGGAAATCGTGGCCCACCACCACCCCCGTGGCCTGCAACCGCTCGTGGAGCAGGCGCACGAAAGCATCGCCGTCCATGCCTCGCAGCCGTGCATCGAAGCGCAGCAGCACCAGGGCATCGAGGCCGCTGCCCTCGAGCAGGCGGACCCGCTCGCGCAGGTTGGTGAGCCGGGCGGGCGGATCGCCGGGCGTGAGGAACTCGCGCGGCAGCGGCTCGAAGCTGAGCATCAGCGCCGGGCGACCGGCGCGCGCCGCCTGCTCGCGGGTCGCGTCGATGAGCGCTCGATGCCCGAGATGCAGCCCGTCGAAACTGCCGATCGCGACCACACCGCCGAGATGGCGCGAGGCGAGGTTGCGGACGCCGCGCACGATGTCCATCAGCGTCCCTCAGCCGGGCGCAGGTGCGCCGGGCGCAGGCCGGACACCCACAACACCGCGCCGTACACGAGGGCACCGGCGACGACCAGCAGCCCGAGATGCAGCGCGCGGTGCAGCGGCGGCTCGGCGAGCCAGCGGGCGAGATCGTGGGACAAAGAAAGCAGCACGCCCGCCATCACGGCGTTGGCGAGGAGCACGCGACCGAGCAAGGCGCCCCACCCCTCCCGCGGGCGATAGACGCCGGCCGCGCGCAGGCCGCGCCACAGCATGAAGGCGTTCAGCGCGGCGGAGAGGCAGGTGGAGGTGGCGAGCAGCACGAACGGCGCCGCGAAGCCCGCGTAGTGCGCCGGCAGCACCACCAGCACGTTGAACGCCATGTTGACGCCGAGCGCGATGAGA
>RFTM01000142.1 GCA_009923475.1 Gammaproteobacteria bacterium
CTGATGCAGGAGTTGCCCGACGTCGGCTGGTTCAAGACCCCGCGCCTCGACCTGCGCTTCCACGATTTCCATGCCGCCCGCGGCGGCGCGCACTACGGCGTCGAATCGATCGCCGGACCGGTGCTCGCCCTGCCGCTGCGCATATTGCCGGCGCAGCGCGTCCAGATCGCCCTGCATCGACGCGAGGTGCGCGGCGGCCCGCTCGACATCGATCGCGGCGGCCGCGCGGTCGAGCCGCAGCAGCGGCTGCCCGGCGGTGACGACCTGGTTCTCCTCGACCAACACCTCGGTGACCTGCGCGTCGATCTCGGGATAGATCGTGACCAGATCCGCTTTCAGGTAGGCGTTGTCGGTCTCGACGCTGCGACCGCCCAAGGCCCATACCAAGGTTCCGGCGAGCACCGCGAGCAAGGGCACTCCCCACAGCAGCAGACGACGCCGGAACGCCGCACGGTCCACCACGCTCACGATGCCACCCCCGCCGCAGTCCCGCCGGCGACAGGGTCGGAGTGGTCGGCGTGATCGCTGTGGTCGGCGAAGCGCTCCATGCCCGCCGCAAGTTCTTTGAGACCCGCGGACAGACTCGCACGCGCCTCGTCCGACATGTGCTGCGTGGCCTCGGCCATGATCGCATCGAGGGTCTGCCAGATGCACCGGTTGGCCGCTTCGCCCTCGGCGGTGAGCGCCAGTCGCAGCGCGCGGCGATCGCGGGGATCGGGCGCACGGGTCACCATGCCCTGCGCCTCGAGGTCGTCGACGACCCGCAGCACCGACATGGGCTGCACCTCGAGCGCCTCGGCCAAGGCCTTGAGGTTGGCACCGGGACTGCGAGCCAGGAACGCCAAGGCGCGGGCCTTGGAGGGCGTCAGACCATGGACGGCCGCGCGCCGGGCGAACTCGAGTCGCAGGCGCTTGGCGGCGAGATGGACGAGGAAGGCGAGATGCTCATCCGGCGGCAGTGATTTCATCTGCCTAGCATATGACAAGCCAGGCTTATTATCTACCTGCCTTGGCTTCTCCGAGGAGCGACGCTGGAGACCCCTCAGGCGGCCGCGCCCACCCCCTCCAAGCGGTCCTCGATGTCGGCGTAAAGGCCCTGCAGGCGCTCCAGCGTGACCTCATCGGCCTGCCACATCCCTCGCCCATGGGCTTCGATGAGACGGCCGATGACATTGCGGGCGGCCTGCGGATTGGCGGTCTCGAGCCGCCGCCGCATCGCGTCGTCGAGCACGAAGGTCTGCGCGGCGTCCTGGTAGACCCAAGCGTCCAGCGAACCGAGCGCACCCCAACCCACGAGGTGGGTGAAGCGGTTGCCGATCTCCGCCGCGCCGCCGTGCCCGTGGGCCAGCATCGACTCGTACCACTTGGGGTTGAGCAGCTTGGCACGGGCCTCGATGCGCAGCATCTCCCCGGCGCTGCTCACGCGCGGCTCGCCGCCGGCGGTCTCGGCATAGCTGAGATCGACGCCCTTGCCCCGCGCGCGCGTCGCGGCGACCTGCAAGGCGCCGCTGTGGCCGTAGTAGTGCGACATGTCGGTGAGCCCGTACTCCACCGAGTCGATCGCCTGGAACACATGGTCGACCGTGCCCAGCAACCCGCGCAGCACCTCGGGCGCCGCGGCGCCGCCGCGCTTGCCGCCGGCGGTATGCGCGTTGCGCCGTTCGTAGGTGTCGGCGAGCTGCCCCGCCTCCTCCCATTGGTTCTCCTCGACGAGCTCGTCGACGCCGGTGCCGTAGAGGCCGGGCGCCTGCGTGAAGATGCGGGCCGTCGCCTCCTCGACGCCGCGACCCGCGGCGCGCAGGGCATCGGTGTTGGCGCGCAGGAAGTTCGACTCCGGCGGCTCGTCGGCGAGCGCGGCGCGTCGGAACAGCTCGTCGAGCAGGTCGAGGCTCATCTGGAAGGTGTCGCGGAACACGGCCGACACGTCGAGCAGCACGTCGATGCGCGGCCGGCCCAGACGCGCGAGCGGCACGAGGTCGAAGCGGAAGATCTTGCCCTGCCCGTCGCGCGCGGGCTCCGCGCCGACCAGGGCCAGCACCACGCCCAGCCCCTCGCCTTCGGTCTTGATGGTGTCCATGGCCCACAGCGCCTGGGCGACCGTGCGCGGCCAAGCGCCGCCGTTCGCGGCGCGATGGCGCTCGAGGAGGATGTCCGCGGTCCGCCTGCCCCGCTCCAGCGCCAGGTCGGTCGGCAGGCGCCAGGGATCGATGCCGTGGATGTTGCGTCCGCTCGGCAGCGCGGCCGCCCCGGCGCGCACCGGATCGGCGCCGTAGGCCGGGCGGATGTAACCGCCCGCGAGGGCATGGACCACCGCATCGAGCTCCTCGCCGCAGCGCGCCATGCCGCCGAGCACGCCGCGCCCCTCGGCGACCATCGCCGCGAGCGCCGCGGGCGCGGCGGATGCCGACGCGCCGAGGGTCGCCGTCCACACGCGTGACGGGTCTTCGCGGCCGAAGATGCTGCGCTCGACGAGCGCATCGCGCAGCGGCCGCTGCTGCCCGGTCGCCACCCCCGCTTGCGTCATGACCGCGCCCAAGCCCGGCGCGCCGCCGCGCGGCACCTCGAGCGTCGCCTCGACGAGCGCGCGCGAGCGCTGCCGGTCGGGCGCCGTGCCGAACACGTGCTGGCCGTCGACGATGAGCCGTTGCTCGATGCCATCGAGCCAGGCGGCGGCGCGCGCGCGGAATGCCGGCACGGGCTCGTCGGCGCCGCGCACGAGCTCCGGCAACGCGCCGTCCAGCGCGTCCTGCGGATCCTCGAGGCGCGCACGCGCCTGTGCGAGCTGCTTGTAGAGGCCGGCGCGCGCGTACGGCGGGATGGCGTGGCTGATGATGGTGGCGTAACCGCGCCGGCGCGCCACCGCCGCCTCGGCCGGGTTGTTGAGCGGATAGAGGTAGAGATGCGGCAACGCGCCGAGCAGCTGGTCGGGCCAGCACTCGCCGGTCAGCGCCGTCTGCAGCCCCGGCATCCACTCGGCCGTGCCGTGCATGCCGACATGGATGATGGCATCGGCCTTGAAGCCGTGCTTGAGCCAGGCGTAGAAGGCGGCGAACTGGTGGTGCGGCGTGAAGGTCTTCTCGAACAGCAGGCGCATCGGGTCGCCGGGCACGCCCATCGGCGGCTGCAGGCCGATCGCGATGTTGCCGCACTCGAGCGCGTCGATGCGGATGGCCTCGCGCCCGGCGGGCGCGATGTCGCCCGGGGCCTGGCCCCAGAACTTCTCGATGCGCTCGGCGGCGCCCGTGAGCCAACGCCGGAACTCGGCCACCGTCACGCTGCGCCCGCCCTCGCCGCGCTCCAGGGCGCCGACCCGCTCGTTGAACTCGGCGACCTCGGTCGGCGAACGGCCGATGGCGTAGCCCTCGCTGCGCAGCCGCTTCAGCAAGGCCGTGACGGATGCCGGCACGTCGAGCAGCGCGGCGGTGCCCGCCTTGCCGAGCCCCGGCGGGAAGTTGTAGAGGACGATCGCGACGCGTTTCTCGGCCGCCGGCTTGCGGCGCAGCCGGATCCAGCCCTCGATCTGGTCGAGCGCGCGGGCGACGCGGTCGGGCGCGGTGACGAGCTCGCCGTCGCGGATCGCGCCCAAGGCCATCGCGCTCGCCACGCCGTCCATCTCGGGCAGGTCGTACATCACGACCGACTGCATCGAGTGCGCGCCGCGGGCCCGCCACTCGTGCTCCTCCTGCATCAGGAGGGGCTGCGCGACGAGATACGGCACGTCGAGCTTGCCGAGCAGGTCCGCCGCGGTCTCGTGGTAGTGGCCGGGCTTGGTGGAGGATGCCGGACCGCCGACGATCGAGAACCCCATGGTCGACACGAACGCGTCGATCGGCTGGTCCGCGAGCCACTCGCGCACCGCGACATGCGCCTCGATGCCGGAGACGAACACCGGCAACACCGCCATGCCCCGGGACTCGATGCCGGCGACGAGCTGGCGCAGGTAGTCGAGGCGCTGGATGACGTGCTTGCGGACGCCGAGCAGCGCGACCAGCGGCTGCCCCTTGCGGTAGCGCCCCTGCTTCGCGGCCCACTTGAGATACGCGCCGCAATCGTCGAACAGCGCGCCGCTGACGGGATCGAAGCAGCCCATGGTCGGGATCACCGCCACCGGGGCGACCGCGAGGCCCGACATCCCGCAGGTATCGGCGAGGATGAGCTTCACCATCTGCGTGATGTTCGCGGCGTCCGGCTGGTTCCAATAAAGGTTCACGCCGAGCCAGGTGCGGAAGCCCGCGAGCTTCTGCGGGATCAGCGGCAGCATCTTGGCCGCGACCTTGACGAGCTTGGTGTAGGCGTAGAGCGCGTCCTCGTCGCGGCCGCGGGTCACGAGCCGCATCAAGAGCTTCACCGCCTTCGGCGCCTCGCCCTTCTTCTCCTTGAAGCGATGCTCGCCCACCTTCGTCAGCGCCATCACCTCCGGCATGCTCTCGTAGGCGAACACGGCCGACGCCCGCGAACCGGCGAGCTGCGCGGCCAACCAATCGGCCTGCGGCCGCATGTTGATCAGGCTGATGAACACCACGTCGGACGAGGCGAGGTCCGCGGCCAGCGCGGGATCGGCCTGGTCGCGATCGCGGTGTTCCTGTTTGCAATCACCGATGCGATCTCAAAGTACATGACCCAGCACTATCCAACCGGCTACATCCTCTGGATCCGGTTCTTCTTTCACACGCTGGTGCTGGTCGTGGTCGTGGGCTCCAGGCAGGGGCTGGGCTTCATCCGCACGCGTCGCCCCGGTATCCAGCTCACCCGCGGGCTGCTGCTGCCGCTTGCCGCACTCATGTTTGTCACTGGCCTCAGTCAGATGCCGCTTGCTGAAACCGCAGCGATCACCTTTGTTTCGCCCTTCCTGGTCACGCTGCTCGCGGTGATCATGCTCAAGGAGAAAGTGGATCTGGGTCAGTGGCTCGCCATTGGCTTCAGCTTCGCCGGGGCGGATGATGAGCAACACCCCGGCGCAGACGTGTTTGGCTGGGCTGCACTGTTCCCGCTCGGCACCGCTTTATCGATGGCGATCTATCAGGTGCTCACGCGGCGGATTGCCGGGCTGGAGAGCGCCTACACCTCGATTTTCTATCCAGGGCTGGTCGGGCTTGCGCTGTTCAGTGTCGCGCTCCCGTTCAACTGGACAACTCCAATCGCCTGGTGGCATGTGGCGCTCATGATCGTGGGGGGCATGGTGAACGCCGCGAGCCATCTCACCTTGATCCGCGCGTTCGACTACGCACCGGCGTCCAAGCTCGCCCCGTTCAGCTACACCCAGATCGTGTGGGCAACGCTGGTGGCGTATGTGGTCTTTGGCGATTTTCCCGATGCCTGGTCGATGGCAGGCATTGGCGTG
>RFTM01000143.1 GCA_009923475.1 Gammaproteobacteria bacterium
CGGCATCGACGTCACGATCGAGCGCGACGGGCTGCTGCGTATCGACGAGCGCATCGAGTACGACTTCGGGAGCGAACCGCGCCACGGCATCTATCGCGACGTGGTGACGCGCCAGCGCTACGACGACACGTACGACCGCGTGTACAACCTGACCGTGGAACGTGTCGAGGCGGATCGCGGCGTGGCTGGGCGTGGGCGCGGGCATGGGCGGTTCCCGGTGGGGGGGCGAGGCAGCCCGCAGAAACTGACACGGCCGCCCCGCGGCGTAAAGCACGGCGGGGCGGGTCTCGCGGATAATGGGCCATGCGCAACCTCGTCCTCGTGCTCGGCGACCAGCTCGACCGGCGCTCTGCGGCCTTCGACGGCTTCGATGCGACGGTGGACCGCGTGTGGATGGCCGAGGCGCGCCACGAGTCCGAGCCCCTGCGCTCGAGCCTCGCCCGCATCGCCCTGTTCCTCGCCTGCATGCGCCACTTCCGCGACGCGCTGCGCGCCGAGGGCGTCGTGGTCGAGTACCACGCGCTCGAGGCGGTGCCGCGTGCGACGCCGGGCGTGGCGGGCGCCTTGATCGCGCTGCTGCGGCGCGACCTCGCGCGCCTGCGGCCCGCGGCGGTGGTGCTGCTGGAGCCGGGCGACTTCGGGCTCGGCGAGGCGCTGCGCGCCGCGCTGGCCGAGGCCGGCGTGCAGATCATGGAGCGCGAGGACCGGCACTTCCTGTGCAGCCGCGCCGAGTTCGCGGCGCATGCGCGCGGCCGCAAGCAGCTGCGCATGGAGTTCTTCTATCGCGAGATGCGGCGGCGGCATCGCGTGCTGCTCGATGCCGAGGGCGGTCCCGAGGGCGGCGAGTGGAACTTCGACGCCGAGAACCGCAAGCCCTTCGGGCGCGAGGGGCCGGGCGCGCTCGGCCTGCAGGCGCCGCTCGCGTTCCCGCCCGACGAAGTGACGCGCGGCGTGCTGCGCGAGGTGAAGGCGGCGTTCGCCGACCATCCGGGCGCGCTGGACGGCTTCGATTGGCCGGTGACGCGCGCCGAGGCGCTGCGCGCGCTCGACGATTTCGTCGCGCACCGGCTGGCCGCGTTCGGCGACCACCAGGACGCGATGTGGCAGGGCGAACCCTGGCTCTTCCACTCGCGCATCTCCGCGGCGCTCAACCTCAAGCTGCTCGACCCGCGCGAGGTGATCGCCGCGGTGGAGGCCGCCTATCGTGCCGGGCGCGCGCCGCTGACGGCGGCCGAGGGCTTCATCCGCCAGGTCCTCGGCTGGCGCGAGTACGTGCGCGGCGTGTACTGGCTGCAGATGCCGGACTACCTCGGGCGCAACGCGCTCGGCGCGCGCGAGCCGCTGCCCGCCCTCTACTGGACGGGCGACACCGACATGGCCTGCCTGCGCGATGCGGTGGGGCAGACGCTGCGCCTCGGCTATGCGCACCACATCCAGCGGTTGATGGTCACCGGCCTGTTCGCGTTGCTGGTCGGCGTCGATCCGCGCGAGGTGCACCGCTGGTACCTCGCGGTCTACGTCGACGCGCACGAGTGGGTCGAGCTGCCGAACACGCTCGGCATGTCGCAGTACGCCGATGGCGGCGTGATGGCCTCCAAGCCCTACATCGCCTCCGGCCGCTACATCGCGCGCATGGGGAACCACTGCGCCGGCTGCCGCTACGACCCCGGCGCCGCGACCGGCGCGAAGGCCTGCCCGTTCACCACCCTGTACTGGGATTTCCTGCTGCGGCACGAGACCGCGCTCGCCGCCAACCCGCGCATGGTGATGCAGGTGCGCAACCTGCGGCGGCTCGATGCGGAGGCGCACGCGGCGATCCGCCGGCAAGCCGCCGCGCTGCGCGCCGCCTTGAAGGGCGCGTAGCGCCCCGGGCGTAGTACCCTAGCCGCATGACCTCCGCCGCCCACAACCTCACGCAGCGCTTCCCGAAGCGCCGCGCCTTCATCACCGGCGCGGCGAGCGGCCTCGGGCTCGCCTGCGCCGAGACGCTCGCCCGCGAGGGTTGGCAGCTGTTCCTCACCGACGCCGACGCCGAGCGGCTCGACCTCGTGACCCAGAGCTTCCGGCGCGACGGCGCCCCGGTGATGTCCTCGCCCTGCGACGTGCGCGATGCGGCGGCGGTGCAGGCCGTGGTCGATGCGGCCGTGGCGCTCGCCGGCGGCATCGACATCGCGATCCACTGCGCCGGCGTGTCGGTGGCCGGCCGTTTCCACGAGACGCCGCCCGAAGACTGGGCCTGGTGCTTCGACATCAACGTGCTCGGCGTCGCCAACTCCTGCCGCGCCGTGATCCGCCACATGGCGCGCGGCCAGGGCGGGGTGATCATCAACATCGCGAGCGTGGCGGGTTTCTGCGCGGGCCCGCAGATGGCCGCCTACAACGCCTCGAAGGCCGCGGTGATCTCGCTCAGCGAGACGCTGATGCAGGAGTACGGCGCCTACGGCGTGCGCACCATGGCGGTGATGCCGGCCTTCTTCCGCACCAACATCGTCGTCAACGGCCGCGGTCCGTCGCGCGTCCTCGAGGCCGCCGGCAAGCTCGTCGAGCAGTCCGGCATCGAGGCCTCGGAGGTCGCCGAGGCGATCCTCATGGCGGCCTCGCGTGGCCGCACGCACCTCGTCTATCCGCCGAAGTACCGCGCGCTGTGGTGGCTCAAGCGCTTCGCGCCGGAGCGTTGGCACAAGCTCTTCCCGCTGCTCTTCAAGCGCTGACCGCGAAGACGGCCGCACGCCCGAGGTCCCCATGCTCTCGCCGTTCCATCTCGCCATCCCCGTGCACGACCTCGCCGCCGCGCGCGCCTTCTACGGCGCCCGTTTCGGCTGCCCCGAGGGCCGGTCGGCGGCGGAATGGGTCGACTTCGATTTCTTCGGCCATCAGCTCGTGGCGCACCTCGACCCCGCGCGCAAGGCCTTCACCCCCGCGGCCCACGCCAACCGCGTCGACGGCCACGACGTGCCGGTGCCGCATTTCGGCGTGGTGCTCGGCTGGGACGCCTGGCAGGCGCTCGCGGCGCGGCTCACGGCCGAAGGGACGGAGTTCATCATCGCGCCCGGCATCCGCTTCGCGGGCGAGGTGGGCGAGCAGGCGACCTTCTTCCTCTACGACCCGTCCGGCAACGCGCTCGAGTTCAAGGCGTTCCGCGATCCGTCACGCCTGTTCGCGCGATGACCGGGGACGGGCGCGCCGTCGGCAGCTGGATCGACCGCCGCATCCCGACCGGCGACGGCCTAGGGCTGCATTGCCGGGATTACCCGGGTCCGGCGGGCGCCGGCCCGCATCCGCCCGTGCTGTGCCTGCCCGGGCTCACGCGCAACTGCCGCGATTTCGAGCCCTTGGCGCTGCATCTCGCCGCGCGCCACCGGGTGCTGACCCCCGACCTGCGCGGCCGCGGTCGCTCGGACCACGACCCCGACTGGCGACGTTACCGCCTCGATGTCTACGTCGCCGACATGCTGACGCTGCTGGACGCCTTGGGCGTGGCGCGGGTGGTGGTGGTCGGCACGTCCCTCGGCGGGTTCGTCGGCATGTTCCTGGCCGCGGGCCATCGCGGACGCGTCGCGGGGCTCGTGCTCAACGACATCGGCCCGGAGCTCGATCCGCGCGGCATGCTGCGCATCGCCACCGGCGCCGGCACGGCGCGCGCCGTGGCGACCTGGGAGGAGGCCGCGGCCGACGCGCGCGAGGCCAACGCGATGGCGCTGCCGGACTTCGGCGACGACGACTGGCTGCGCTTCGCCCATGCGGTCTACCGCGAGGAATCGCCGGGACGCATCGTCCGCGATGTCGACCCGCTGATCGGCCGGGCGCTGCGCGAACCGGGCGGCCCGGCGCCCGATTTCTGGGCGGCCTTCGCGGCGCTCGACGGCCTGCCCTTGCTCTCGATCCGCGGGGCGCTCTCCGACCTGCTCGCGGCCGATACCGTCGCGAAGATGCTGGCGCGGCAGCCGCAGATGCAGCGCTGCGAGCTCCCGGGCCGCGGCCATGCCCCGACCCTCGACGAGCCGGAGAGCCGCGCCGCCCTCGACCGCTTCCTCGCCCCCTGGGCCGCGCCGTAGCCGGCGCAGCGGCCGTCGGCCGCCGTCAGCCTTCGGACGGCTTGGCGCGGTTGTAGGCGATCGACACCAGGATCGAGACGGCGAGGATCGCGCCGATGATGCTCAGCGACAGCGTGATCGGGAACTTGCCGCCGAACGCCTCGTTGAGCCACACCATCTTGAGGCCGACGAACACCAGGATCACGCCGAGGCCGTACTTCAGGAACTGGAAGGCCTTCACCATGCTCTGCAGCACGAAGAACAGCGAGCGCAGGCCGATGATGGCGAAGATGTTCGAGGTGAAGACGATGAACGGCTCGTTGGTGAGCGCGAAGATCGCCGGCACCGAGTCGATGGCGAAGATGATGTCGCTGAACTCGATGAAGGCGAGGGCGACGAAGAGCGGCGTCACCCAGGTCTTGCCGTCGATCTCGACCCAGAACTTGTCGCCGTGGAACTGCGGCGTGACCGGGAACAGCTTGCGGATGCCGAGGATGATCGGGTTGCGCGACGGGTCGAGCGGCTTCTCGGGCAGGAACAGGATCTTGAGGCCGGTGAGGATCAGGAACACGCCGAAGATGATCACGATCCACTCGTACTGCATCAGCACCGAGCCGAGCGAGATGAAGAGCGCGCGGAAGGCGATGGCGCCGAGGATGCCGTAGAACAGCACCTTCTGCTGGTACTGCACGGGCACGGCGAAGTACGAGAACACGGCCACGAACACGAACACGTTGTCGATGGCGAGCGCGTACTCGACCACGTAGCCGGCGAGGAACTCGAGCGAGGTGTCGCGCGCCAGCTGCGCGTGCGGCAGGCCGGCGAGCTCGGGACGGGTCGGCAGTTCGTGCAGCAGGTACTGGTAGAGGCCCCAGTTGAAGGCGAGCGCGAGGCCGATGAAGACGATGCTGCGGACGATCGCCGAACGCAGCGACGGCACGCTGCCGGGCTTGCTGAACACGCCCAGGTCGAAGGCCAGCACCACGAAGAGCGCCGCGATGAAGCCGATGTAGGCCCACCAGTAGTCGGCGAACGGGATCAGGAGGAGGTCTTGCATAGGGCGCGCATGGTAGGCGAACCGCGGCCGTCCGACAGACGGAAATCCCGTAGTGTGCCTTCGGTTACACTGAAACTTGGGCGGGGGGAGCCGCGATGCAGCAGTCGACAGTCACCATCGTCACCATGGTCCTCTACATGGGGGTCTGCCTCGGGCTGGGGGTGCTGGCCTGGCGCCGCACCCGCTCTTTGGGGGACTTCATCCTCGGCGGGCGCAGCCTCGGCAGCTGGGTGACGGCCCTCAGCGCCC
>RFTM01000144.1 GCA_009923475.1 Gammaproteobacteria bacterium
GTGGTACCCGGCCGTGCGGCTCTACCGTCAGCCCGTGGCGGGCGATTGGGCCACCCCCGTGCGGTGGATCGCAGCAGCACTCGCGGAGCGCGCGCGTGGGTGAGGTGCATGGCGTAGAACCCCGCACGCGTCGCCTGCTGTTGCCGGCGCTCATGATGGCCGGCCTGTTGCTTTCCTTGCCGCTGATTCAGCCGCGTCACACGCTGCCGCTCACTGCCTTTTACAGCGAGTGGACGGCCTGGGTGCTGGGCGTCGTCGGCTGCCATCCGTACCAGATCGCGCTGTTCGACGACCGCGCGCAGGCCGAGGTCTGGGGCGCCAACCCCGACACGCTCGTCAGCTCCTCCTACCAGCCGGTCGGCAAGGTCGAGGTGGTCGAGGGCGGCTTCAAGCTCTCGGGCCGCTGGGGCTTCTCGAGCGGCTGCGAATACTGCGACTGGGTGCTGCTCGGCTCGCTCATCTTCAACAAGGAAGGCCCGCCCGAGATGCGCACCTTCCTCGTGCCGCGCAAGGACTACAAGATCCTCGACAACTGGCACACCTTCGGCCTGCAGGCCACGGGCAGCCAGGACATCGTCGTCGAGGGCGCCTTCGTGCCCGACTACCGCACGCACAAGGCGGTCGACGGCTTCATGTGCAAGAACCCCGGCAATGCGGTCAACACCGGCCCGCTCTACCAGCTGCCCTGGGCGCAGGTGTTCGTGCGCTCGGTGTCGACGGCCGCCATCGGCGCCGTGCAGGGCGCGCTCGATGCCTTCATCGACATCGGCAAGAAGCGCGTCTCGACCAACACCGGCAAGGCCACCAAGCAGGACAGCAACGCCATCCTCGCCGCGGCCCGCACGCAGTCGGCCATCGACGAGATGAAGACGCTGCTCTACCGCAACTTCGACGAGATGATGGCGGCGATGCGCGCCGGCCAGACGCTGACGATGGAACAGCGCATCCGCTACCGCTACCAGTCCTCGCAGGTCGGCCGCCGCTGCGCCGACCTGGTGGACGAGCTGATGCCGCTGCTCGGCGGACGCGCCATCTACACGGACAGCCCGGTCGTCCGCTACTGGCTCGACATCAACGCCTCGCGCGCGCATGTCGCCAACGACCCGAACCTGGTCGGCGCCTCGCTCGGCAGCATGTACATGGGCGAGCAGCCGCAGGAATTCTTCGTCTAAGCCACAGCCGGACGACAGCGACACGACCCCGGACGGGAGGAGCGCAGCATGGCCACCACGGCGGACTACAAGATCGGCCCGCAGACCTTCCCGCGCGGCTGGTTCATGGTGGCGATCTCCTCCGAGGTCACCTCGCAGCCCCGCGGCGTGCGCTACTTCGGGCAGGACTTCGCCCTGTACCGCGGCAAGAGCGGCCGCGTGGTGCTGCTCGACGCCTACTGCCCGCACATGGGCACGCACCTCGCCAAGAACCGCACCTCGTATACCGTGCTCGACGGGCACGTCGAGGGCGACGACATCCGTTGTCCCTACCACGCCTGGCGCTTCGGCCCGGACGGCAAGTGCAAGCACATCCCCTACTACGACGGCGCGATCCCCAAGGCCGCGCAGGTCAAGAGCTGGCCGGTGCAGGAACGCGCCGGCGTGGTGTGGGTGTGGCACGACCCGGAGGGCGGTGAGCCCGAGTTCGAGCTGCCGCCGTTCGCCGAGCACGGCCAGCCGCACTGGGTCGAGTGGAACATCGACAAGCTGGGCGTGATGGCGAGCCACCCGATGGAGGTCGTCGACAACATCGCCGACCTGCCGCACCTCGGCCCCATCCACGGCTCGACCGTCGAGTTCTTCGAGAACGAGTTCCGCGGCCACAAGGCCATCCAGCGGCAGTCGGGCGGGCACCGCACGCTGGTGGGCGCGCCGGGCGACAAGCTCTACACCGACACCGTCTACCACGGCCCCGGCATCCTGGTGTCGCACCTGTCGGGGATGTTCGAGACGGTGCTGATGATCACCCACACGCCCGTCGACGACGGCGTGATCGAGGTCTGGCACGGGCTGCTCGTGAAAGTGCCGAACGCGGTGCCGACCGAGGCCGACATCGCGGCCGCGCGCGCCTTCAATGAATCGAGCAAGGCCGCCTTCCTGCAGGATTTCGAGGTGTGGAGCAACAAGCGCCCCGCCTTCAACATCCTGCAGGTGCCGACCGACGGGCCGTTCCACAAGGCCCGCATCTGGTACAAGCAGTTCTACCACCCGCGCAGCGAGGCCAAGCGCATCATCGCGCCCGTCGAGGGCGTGCACGTGGTGCCGGGCACGCCGGGCTGGCCGCTGCAGCGCGTCTCCTGACGCCGCCCGCGGCGGTCGCGCCCCGGCGCGGCCTCAGCGCGCCGGGTACGCTGCCGCGACCTGCTCCTTAGCCCAGGCGTAGTCGGGCTTGCCGGTGTTGCTGCGCCGCACGGCGTCCGTGACCACGATGGAACGCGGGATCTTGTAGCCGGCGACCAGGGCACGGCAGTGCTCCTGCAGCGCCGCGGCATCCGTCGACGCGCCCGCGCGCAGCGCCACCACCGCCGTCACGCGCTCGCCCCAACGCGGGTCGGGCTGCCCGACCACCAGCGCATCGAGCACCGCGGGATGCGCCTTCAGCGCCTGCTCGACCTCCTCGGGGAACACCTTCTCGCCGCCGGTGTTGATGCAGGTGGAGCCGCGGCCGAACACGGTGATGGAGCCGTCCGCTTCCAGCCGCGCGAGATCGCCGGTCACCGACAGGCGACGGCCCTCGATGTGCGCGAAGGTGCGCGCGGTGCGCTCGGGGTCGCCGAGATAGCCGACAGGCATCGGCCCGCCGCGCGCCAGCACGCCGGTCTCGCCCGGTGCCGCCAGCCGCTTGCCGTCGACCACGACCAGCAGGTCGGGACGCGCCGGGAACTTCATGAGCCCTTCGCCGCCCGCCGCGCCGGCGCCGAGCGTGCCCGCCTCGGTCGAACCGAGCGAGCTCGACATCATGGCGTTCGGCAGGTGCTGGCGCAGCGCCTGCTGCACCGCCTGGGAGAACACGGCGCCGCCGGACCCGATGTGCACCAGCGAAGCGAGCGCCCAACGGCCGGGCTCGGCGGCGAGCGCGTCCGCCAAGGGCCGGCCCATGCCGTCACCGACGATGACCAATATGTTGACCCGGTGCCTCGCCACGAGGTCGAGCACCGTGCAGGGATCGAACCCCGGCGCGGCCTGCAGCACCAGGGTGTGCCCGGCGAACAGCGAGGCGAGCGCAGCCCACATCGCCGCGCCGTGCATCAGCGGCGCGACCGGGAAGCAGACGAGCGGCGGCGACTCGCGCACCCGATCGATGATGTCCTCGGGGACCGCCATCGGACCCTTGCGCGAGAAGAAGCCGCCGCCGCCGAGGGCCGCGCGCAGCATGTCCTCGTGGCCCCAGACCACGCCCTTGGGCATGCCGGTGGTGCCGCCCGTGTAGATGACGAGCTGGTCGTCGCTGCGCGGCGCGCGCGCCGGGGCCGGCGCCTCAGCGCCCGCGGCCAGCGCGGCGCCCAGGGCCACCACGCCGAGCCCGGCCGGCGCCGCATCCGCGATCGCGGCGGCGCCCGCGGCGGCGATCGCCTCGGCCGCATCCTCGCCCGCGACCACGATGAGCCGGGGACGGGCGGCGAGCGCCATCACGCGCGGCAGGAAGGCGGCATCGACGATGGCCACGGCGGCGCCCGCGTTGCCGTACAGGTACTCGAGCTCCGATCCGACGTAGCGGTAGTTCACGTTGAACGGCACCGCGCCGATGCGGCAGGCGGCGAAGAGGCCGATGAGGTACGCCGGACCGTTGCCCATGTGCAGCGCGACCGTGTCGCCGGCGCGCACGCCGCGACGGTCGAGGAAGGCCGCGAGCCGCGCGACGCGCCGCGCGAAGTCGGCGTACGGGATCGTCTCGTCGCCGCAGACCATCGCCGGCCGGTCGGGGACCTCGCCCGCCACCAGGTCCAACAGGTCGCTGTAGTTGAAGCTGCGTGCCGCCTGTGCCGTCATGTCGAAAGCCTCCGACCCGAAGATATGCCGGCCGGCCGCGCCGGCTCAACGGCCGTGATGCACGATGCCCCGCGCGGTCGCCTCGGCGTGCAGCCCGCGCGCCGCCGCCCAGATGAAGGCCGCGCCGACGAAGCTGACCAGGATCGACGCCAGCAGCCCGTAGCGCAGCGATTCCTCGCCGAAGCGCTCCGCCAGCCGGTCCGAGAGGACACCGGCGACGAGCGGCCCGGCCGCGATGCCGAACAGGTTGACCGTGAACCAGAACACGGCCGTGCCCGTGGCGCGCAGCTCGGGCGGCAGCGCGTTCTGGGTGCTCGACTGCAGCGGCAGGATCCACCCGCCGCCGACCAGCCCCATCGGGATGGTGAGC
The DNA here is from genome assembly GCA_009923475.1 of Gammaproteobacteria bacterium. Lineage (GTDB taxonomy): Bacteria > Pseudomonadota > Gammaproteobacteria > Steroidobacterales > Steroidobacteraceae > UBA964. The sequence goes on from RFTM01000144.1 coordinate 4,354, forward strand.
AGCACCAGCATGCCGAAGGACGGCACCCAGCAGGCCAGACAGAGCAATACCGTGGCCGCAGCGAGCGCGAGCGCGGCGGCACGCAGCGGCGCGTTGAGGTCGCGGCGCACCAAGCGGTCGGCGACCAGGCCCGCGAGCAGCGTGCCGAGCAGGGCCGACAGCAGGTAGGGCGGCGCGAACACCTTGCCGATGGTCGGCAGGTCGACGCCATGCGAGCGCATCAGGAACGGCGCGGACCAGCCGGCGAAGGCCTGGCCGCCGAACACGCCGAGCGCGGCGCCGACGGCCATCAGCCGGAAGCTGCGGTAACGCCAGAGCGCGAGCAGCGCCGGCCCGAGCGCGAGGCCCGCTGCGCCGCTCGCCGATGCCGCGGCGGCGCCCTCGCGGGCCGCCCTGCCCGCCTCCATCGCGCCGCGCTGCGGTTCGCGCACCGTGAGCGCCGCGAGCAGGGCGATCGCAAGCCCGGGGACGCCGGCGTAGATGAACACGTCACGCCATCCGAGCGAGGGTCCGAGCAGCCCGCCCGTGACCATGCCGGTGACCTGCCCGAAATAGACGGCCAAACCCATCAACGACAAGGCCCGCGCGCGATAGCGCACCGGGAAGTAGTCGGCGAGGATCGAATACGCCGGCGCCAGGAAAGCGGCTTCGCCGATGCCGACGCCCACCCGGAACCAGGCGAGCTGCTGCCAGCTGGTCGCATAGGCCGTCGCGATGGTGAAGGCGCTCCAGACGATGCAGCCTGCGACGATGATGCGGATGCGGCTCGCCCGGTCGGCGTAGCGCGCGATCGGGATGCCCGCGAGCGCGTAGAAGACGGCGAAGGCGGGGCCGATCAGGAACCCCATCACCGTATCGCTCGCCCCGAGCTCCACTTTCACGAGCTGGGCGAGGACGTTGAGGATCGACCGGTCGATGTAATTGAAGAGGTAGATGACGAACAGGACGCCCGCCACG
>RFTM01000145.1 GCA_009923475.1 Gammaproteobacteria bacterium
GTCGTCGCCGGCCTTGCCAAGGAGTTCGCGCCGCATGGCGTCGCCATCAACGCCGTCAACCCCGGTCCGGTGCGCTCACCGCGCTGGGAGCGCCTGATGGAGGCCGCCGCGGCCCGCGACGGCATCAGCGCCACCGAAGCGGAGGCGCGCATGCTCGAGCGCATGGGCCTGCAACGGCTCGTCACGCCGGAAGAGGTCGCAGCCGCCGTGCTGCGGCTCGCCGCGCCGGACGCGGCCGTGATGAACGGCGCATCCGTGTTCGTGGAGGGTCGCCCATGACCGACCAGCTCGGCTACCGCGCGCGCATCGGCATCGTCGTGCCATCGACCAACACGAGCTGCCAGCCCGAGTGCGAACGGCTGCGGCCGCCGGGCGTGACCAACCAAGTCGCCCGCATCAGCATCAAGGAGCGGCCGCTCACCAGCGAGCAGGCGTTCATGGAGCATGTGCAGGCGATGCGCGACGGCATGCGCGGCGCCATCGACCAGATCATGACCTGCCAGCCGACGCACGTGATCATGGGCGTCGCGCTCGAGGCGTTCTGGGGCGGCGTGCGCGCGGCCGACGAGCTGCAGGCCGAGCTCGCCGCGCGCGCCGGCGTCGGCGTGTCGATGGGATCGACCGCGACCGTGGCCGCGCTGCAGCGCGCCGGGGCGAAGCGCATCGCGGTGCTCACGCCCCACCAGCCGCGCGGCGACGAGCAGGTGCGCCGCTACTTCGAGGAGGCGGGCTACGCGATCCCGCGGCTCATCGGCCTCAAGTGCCCGTCGCCGGTGCAGATCGCGCACGTGACGCGCCAGCAGGTCACCGATGCGCTGCGCGCGCTCGACGGCGACGATGTCGACGCGCTGGTGCAGGTCGGCACCAACCTCGCGGCCATCGACGCCTGCGCCGAGGCCGAGCGCTGGCTCGGCAAGCCGGTGCTCGCCATCAACGCCGTGACCTACCGCGACGCGCTGCGCCGCTGCGGCATCGACGACGGAGCGGCCGGCTAGACGCCTGACGCGCGCGCCTTGTGCTGCAGATACTGGTTGGTGAACTCCGGCCACGGCTCGGGGCGCGCGAACCATCGCGGGTGCACGCGTCGCAGCATCGCGAGCTGCGCGGCGGGCGCCTCCTCGAGCGACGCCAGCTTGCGGCCCGCCTCGGCCCAGGCGACATGGCCCGCCACGCCGCCCATCCGCATCCACGGCAACCAACCCGAGCTCGCCGAATAGGCGAAGTCGCTGCGCACGAAGGGCAGCGACGGGTCTTCGATGTCGGCGAGCGGCGCGCTCAGCGTCGAATGCGTCGCGACGATGACCTCCGGACCGGAGGACTCGCGCGGGAACTCGGCGGGCGCGAGCCAGTTGGGCGCGCGGATGTAGCTCGACTTGGTCATCCACAGCTGTCCGCCCGCCACACGCCACGGGTAGGAGAACGGCTTGCCGGTGTCCGGCAGGATGTCGCGCGACCCGACGATGCGCGGCTCGCGGTCGGTGAAGCGGAAACGCACCGGTCCCTCCGTGTAATGGAAGGGCGTCACCGCTTCGCCGGTGTGCGGGTTCTTCACCGTCTCGCCGGGCTCGAGGTAGCGGTCCTCGCCGAGCGGCCGGTAGAGCGCCGCCTCCCAGTCGGTCACCGTCCAGGCGAGCGGCCCGAGCCGCTCGGTGCGCCGCAAGATCAGGCTCTCGACGTCGATGATGGGCCGCACCGGCTCGCCCGGCACCACGAGGTCGAGCCGCCCGGTGAACCACATGAACACATCGCGGGTGTCGAGGCTCGCCCGCAGCTTGAGATAGGCGGTGACGTTGCCGGCGGGCGTCCCCAGGTCCAAAGCCTCGCGGCGACGCCGGGCGGTCGATGCGGCCGCGAGCTCCGGCGCGGCCGCGAGCCCCGACGCGGCCATGGCGAGGGCAAGCGCCTCGCGGCGTGAGACGGGATCGGTCGGCATGGTCGTCCTCCGGTCGCAGGTGCCCGGATCCACCCTAGTCCAGTCGGGCTCCGCGCTACAATCGCGGTCGGGGGTCCTGACCGTCTTGCAGTCCCGTACGAAAACCATCCTCAAGCGCCTCGGCTGGGCCGGGCTCGCGCTGCTCGCCGTCAGCGGCGCGCTGCTGCTCGACCTGATGCGCCATGGCGGCCAGTTCAGCGACCTGCCCGCCGCCACGCCCACGCCCTGCGAGGCGCTGCCGCTGGCCGCCAGCGCCGAGGACATCCAGCTCGACCGCGCGCGCGGCGTCGCCTACCTCTCGGCGCTCGACCGCCGCGGGCGCATCGAGGGCCGCACCGTCACCGGCGACGTGCTGCGCCTCGAGCTGCCGGTCACCCTCGCCACGCCGTTGGCGCAGCCCGTCACGGCGCTCGCGTCGCGGCCGGCGGACTTCCGGCCGCATGGCATGTCGCTCTACCGCATGGGCGACGGCGCGCTGCGGCTGTTCGTCATCAACCATCTGCCGGGCGGCGGCCATGCGGTCGAGATCTTCGAGCAACGCGCCGGCGAGACGCTGTTCACGCCGGTGCGCAGCGTGCGCGACCCGCTGCTGCGCTCGCCGAACGCCGTCGTCGCGACGGGTCCCGAGCAGTTCTATGCCGTCAACGACTCCGGCGCACGCAACCCGTTCGAGCGCTTCGCCGAGATCGCGCTGCGCCGCGGGCTCTCCACGCTGGTCTTCTTCGACGGCAGGCAGATGCGCGTCGCCGCGACGGGCCTCAAAAGCGGCGTCGGCCTCGGCATGAGCCCGGACGGCACGCGCCTCTACGCCGCCGAGACCGTCGGCAAGCGGCTGGCCGTCTTCGAGCGCAACGCCGGCACCGCGGCGCTGACGCGCCTGCCCGACATCGCCGTCGACGGCGCGCCGGACAACATCAACGTCGACGCCGAAGGCGTCGTCTGGGTCGCGGTGCATGCCCGCACCCTCGACCTCGTGAGGCATTTCGCCGACGAGGCGCATCCGGCGCCGGCCTGGATCCAGCGCTACGATCCGTCGGCCGCCGCGCCGCGCCTCGAGACGGTGTTCTTCGATCCCGGCACGCGGCTCTCCGCCGGCAGCGTCGGCGCCGCCATCGACGGCCGACTGTTGGTCGGCTCCATCACCGTACGCAGACTGCTGTCCTGCCGTCTACGATGATGAGGCGACGGAGGATACGCCCATGAGCATCACACGCCGCCAGTTCGTCGCGAACACCGCCGCCACCGCAGCGCTCGCCGGCCTCGCGCCCCGCCTGCGCGCCGCCGGCTCGGGCGACCCCGATGTCATCGTCATCGGCGCGGGCCTCTCCGGCCTCGAGACCGCGCTCACGCTCGAAGAGAACGGGCTCAAGGTGCGGCTGCTCGAGGGGCGCAAGCGCGTCGGCGGCCGCCTCTACACGCTGTTCGACCTGCCGGGCCATCCGGAGGCGGGCGGCAACAGCATCGCGAGCGCCTACGGCCGCGCCATCGCCGCCGCCAAGCGCAACGGCATCGAGGTCATGAACGTCGCGCCGCGGCTCATGAAGAACCGCGCCGGCCAAGAGCTCTTCCTCGGCGGCGAACACATCAAGCTCGCCGATTGGGCGGCGCACCCGCGCAACCCGTTCAGCGGCGAGGCGCGCAAGCTGCCGCCCTGGGCCTGGAGCGATGCGATGTTCAGGCAGCATCTGCCGTTCCGCGACCTCGAGAACTGGCACGACGCGGCCCACGCGCAGCACGACATCTCCGTGCACGATTTCCTGTCCGCCAACGGCGCGACGGACGCGCAGATCCACCTCGGCTACGACACCAACATCTCCTACGGCACCACGGCGCGCGACGTCTCGCTGCTGCAGCAGGCCTTCGCCGACCACTGGCAGGCGGTGAACCGCAGCGCAGCCCCTCAGAACCTGCTCATCGGCGTGTTCAAGGACGGCAACCAGAACCTGCCCATCGCGATGGCGCGGCGCCTCAAGGGCGACCTGCTGCAGGGCCGGCGCGTGGTCGCCATCGAGACGGGCCCGGACAGCGCCACCGTCACCTGCAGCGACGGCAGCCGCCATCGCGCCAAGGCCGTCGTCTGCTCGATGCCGTTCTCGACGCTGCGCAACGTCGCCCTCGACCCGCTGCCGCCGTCGCTGCAATACAAGGCGATCCAGACGCTCGGCTACATCCCCATCACCCAGTTCCATGTCGTCGCCAAGAAGCCCTTCTGGGAGATGGACGGCCTCTCGCCCTCGATGTGGACCGACGGTCCGCTCGGCTCGGTGCTGGCGCAGAAGTCCGGCAAGACCGACGACGAGGTGACGAGCCTCACCGTGTGGTGCCGCGGCCTCAACGGGCTCTTCATCGACCGCTTCGGCGTCGAGGAGGGCAAGCGCATGATCCTCGAGGAGTTCGCGCGGCTGCGCCCGGCCTCCAAGGGCCTGCTCACCGTGGGCGCGGTGCATTCCTGGACCGCCGATCCTTTCTCCGCGGGCGATTGGGCGATCTTCCAGCCCGGGCAGGTGCGCGAACTGCGCGCCTCGATCGCGACGCCGCACCAGCGGCTGTTCTTCTGCGGCGAGCACACCGCGATCGGCAGCCGCGGCATCGAGGGCGCGCTGGAATCCGCCGAGCGCGTCTCGCTCGAGGTGCTCGGCGCGGTCGGCTGATCAGCGCGTCAGCGCGACGCGTCAGCGCGCGCGGCGGCCCGGCCGCGCCACCAGATCAACGCGGGGATGCCGACGAAGCCGAGCGCCATCCAGCAGAACTCGTGCATGCCCCACTGCGTCACGCCCTTGCGCGCGAGCTGCTCGAACAGGATGTACACCACGCCGTAGGCGATGGCGCCCGACTGCGCGAGCAGCTTCCAGCCGAGGCTGCGCGCCTGGCCGCGCACGCCGACCAGCCACCATGTGGTGAGGAAGAACACGGTATAGAGGTTGATGAGCACCAGCCAGACCGGCGACGGCGCCTTCAGGAAGTAGTGGTTCACCCAATAGGCCGCGGCGCCGAAGAACGCCAGCATCAGGTAGCGCCACTCGGCCAGCGGCGCCCGCAGCACCCGCGTCCACCAGAACACGAGGAAGGGATACGAGGTCCAGAACCCGAACAGCAGTTCATAGAACTCCACCGGGCCTTTCCAGGAATCCTCGAGCGGCGGCATCCACATGGCTTCGTCCCCCTCGCCGGACGGTCGCGCCGGCACACGGTCGCCGCCGACGATAACGCCGGGGACCGGACCGTGGCCGCGGCATCGCTCCGTCTGGCCGCCGCGTGGAACCACGGCCGCCGGGGGCGTATCCTCGGCTGGCGCCCAAGTGCACGGGCCGCATGATGCGAGGGGGGTTCCGAATGCCGAACGCGGCCATCACGGGCTGGGGCAAATGCCTGCC
>RFTM01000146.1 GCA_009923475.1 Gammaproteobacteria bacterium
CTCTCGGAGGGCCTCGCCGACCCGCGGCTCGTGCGGCGCGCGGTGGACGAGGCGCCGGCCGCGATCGACCGGCTGCTCACCGCTGGCCTCGCCCCGCTCCCCGACCATCCGCTCACCGGCGAGTCGCCGGGCCGCCCGGGCTACCGCACCCCTCGATATCTTTGGGCTGCGGGCCAGGGGCGCGACATCCTGGCGCTGCTGCGCCGCGAGCTCGCGCCGCTGCTCGCCGACGGCCGCGTGCGCCTCGTCACCGGCGCGCGCGTCGGGACGCTGCTCGCCGGCGCCGACGGCGGCGTCGATGGCGCGGTCGCCGCCACCGCCGACGGCAAGATCGAGGCGCGGGCATGCCGCACCGTGCTCGCCACCGGGGGCTACGCGATGGAGCGCGCGCTGCTCGAGCGCTTCTCCGACCGCCCGGCCTACGCGGCGCTCGGCTGCCCGACGGCGCGCGGCGACGGCCTCGGGCTCGCCATGGCGCAGGGCGGCATGCTGCGCGGGCATGCGCTGCACCGCCCGGGCACGGGCCTCGTGCTCGACCGCGCCGAGTGGCCGGCACGCGTCCATGCGCGCTACATCACCGCGCCGCAGCTGCGCGCGCCTTGGGAGGTCTGGGTCGATGACGCGGGCCGCCGCTTCGTGCGCGAGGACGAGCCCTCGGCGCTGGCGCGCGAACGCGCGCTGCTCACGCTGCCGGACGGCCGCTTCCATGCGGTGTCCGACGCGGCGATCCTCGAGGCGGCGCCGCCTGCGCTCGAGGGCCACGACCGCGCTCGCTTCCTCGCGCTCTGCGGCGCGCACCCCATGTTCCACCGCGCCGACACGCTCGCGGCGCTGGCCGCGCGGGCGGGCATCGACCCCGCCGGCCTCGAGGCGAGCGTGCAAGAGCACAACGCGGCGGTGCGGACCGGGCAGGACCGCCTCGGCCGCAGCCATCTGCCGCGCCCCATCGGCACGCCGCCCTTCTTCGCCGTCACGCTGCACGGCGCGTCGGCGACCTCGGCGGTCGGCATCACGGTCGATGACGCGCTTCGCGTGCTGCGCGCCGACGGCAGCGCCGTACCGCGGCTCTACGCGGTGGGTGAGGTGCTCGGCAGCGGCGCGCTGCTGGGGCAGGCGTTCGTGCCCGGCATGATGCTGACGCCGGCGCTCGCGCTCGGGGGCTGGCTCGGCCGTACGCTCGCGGCCGAGCGGCCCGGCCTCAGGGGCGTTGCCGATAGACGTGGTCGAAGCGCTCCTCGAGCGCCGGGTTGATGCCGCGCAGCTGCGCGACGACCTCGCGCGCCCAGTCGAAATAGGCCCGGCGCCGCTCGAGGGACCAGCGCAGCGGCGGGCTCGCGATCATGCTGCGCAGGTTGCAGATCTTGTCGGCGAGCTTGACCAGCCGGGCGCGCGGCGAAGCCATCTTGGCACGCGTCACCTGCAGCTTCTTGCGCACACGCCAGTCGAGCGAGGGCTCGTCGCTGACCTCGAGCACGATCGAGGCGATCTCCTCGCCGAACTCGCCCTGCAGCTCCCGCACCGTGGTCTGCGTGTCCTCGAGCGTGTCGTGCAGCAGCGCCGCGGCGAGCGTCGCCTCGTCGCGCACGCCGCCCTCGAACCACAGCACGTGCGCGAGCTCGAGCGGATGGTTGATGTACGGCTCGGCGCGCTGCCCCTTGCGGCGCTGGTCGCGGTGCTTCCAGGCCGCGAAGCGCGTGGCGCGCAGCAGCAGCCCGACGGCCTCAGGGCGTGAAGAGGCCACGGTGCTCGCGGACGAACTGCGCCAGCGTGGTCGCCGGCCGGCCCATGACCCGCTGGAAGGTGTCGGTGGGGTCGACCACGTAGCCCGCCGCGATCTCGGCGAAGATGTCGCAGACCGCGTCGAGGTGCCAACGGCTCGCCAGGAACTTGCCGAGGTGCGCCTTGTAGGCCGCGGGGTCCTGCGGCACGTACTCGACCTTGCGCCCGAGCTCGCGGCTGAAGACCGCCGCCACCTCGTGGAAGGAGAGCCTGTCCGGGCTCGTGACATCGTAGCTCTGCCCCTCGTGGCCCGGCGTCGCGAGGCAATGCGCGGCGAACGCCCCGGCGTCGCGCGAATCGGTGAGGGTCGCCGCGCCCGCATCCCCGAAGGGATAGAAGAACTTGCCCTCGTTCTTGATGGTGAAGGCGTTGGCGAGGAAGTTCTGCATGTAGAAGCTCGGCCGCACCATCGTCCACGGGATGCCGGTCGCGCGGATGTGCTGCTCGGAGTCCCAATGCATGCGGTGCGTGGGGTTGTGCGCCGTGGGCAGCGACTCCATCGAGGAGATCTTGAGGATATGCGCGACGCCCGCCTCCGCGGCGAGGTCGACCACCCGCTGCTCCAGCTCGAGCTGCCGCTCGCCGTTCGGGAAGATCACCGCGACCTTGCTGACGCCGCGCAGCGCAGCGCGCAGGCTCGCCGCGTCGCCGGCGTCACCGAACGCGAGCTCCACGCCCGCCGCCGCCAACGGCGCGGCCTTGGCCGCGTCGCGCACCAGCGCCCGCACCGGCAGGCCGCGCGCCGCGAGGTCCCTCGCCGCCTGGCCGCCCGTACGACCGGTCGCTCCCATGATCAGGATCATCGTCGTCCCCCCGGCGCCCGTCGGCGCATAATCAGGGCGTCTGGATACCACAGAACCCGAGGCAGCCGCCATGATCCGCAGCATCTGCGACCTCTCCGACGACCACCCCGCGCTCGCGCGCGCCGTCGCGCCGGTGTTCCGCGACTTCGGCGGCCTGCGCGTCTTCCACGGCCGCATCACGACGCTGCGCTGCCACGAGGACAACATGCTGCTGCGCCGCACGCTGTCGACGCCCGGCGAGGGACGCGTGATGGTGGTCGACGGCGGCGGCTCGCTGCGCTGCGCGCTGGTCGGCGACAAGCTCGGCGCGCTGCTGCTGCATCACGGCTGGGCCGGTATCGTCGTCAACGGTGCGGCGCGCGACCTCGAGAACCTGCGCGACATGCCGGTCGCGGTGCGCGCGCTCGCCGCCTGCCCGACCCGGCCGGGCCAGCAAGGCAGCGGCGAGCGCGACGTGGTCGTGGAGTTCGCGGGCACGGTGTTCCGGCCCGGCGAGTGGCTCTATGCCGACGAGAACGGGATCATCGTCAGCGCCGAAGCGCTCTCATGAGTTGAGGTGCCGCGCCCGGCGGCGCGCTACAGCCAGCGCGTGCGGCTCGCCGCTTCCGGGGCGCGCGGCGGCGCGCTCGCAAGCGGCACGCCAAGGTGCAGGAACCCGATGACGGCGTCCTCCTCGGGGATGCCCAAGGCGCGCTTCACGCGCCCGTCGTAGGCCGCGTTGCCGGTCTTCCACGCGACGCCGAGTCCCATCTCGACGGCCGCCAACCAGAGGTTCTGGATCGCCGCGCCGACCGCCACCCACTGCTCGACCACCGGCACCTTGGGGTGCGGCTCGGCATGCGCCGACACCACGACCAGCACCGGCGAACGGAACGCCTTCTCGCGCTCGCGCGCCACCGCGTCGTCGGCGACCTCCGGCATGCGCGACCGCAAGGCGTCGGCCAACGCATCGGCGAACAGGCCGCGCGCGTCGCCTTGCAGCACCGCGAACCGCCAGGGCGCAAGTTGCCCGTGGTCGGGCGCGCAGACGGCGGCCTGCAGCAGGGCCTCGATCTGGGCCCGCGAGGGCGGCTGCTCGGAGAATCTCTTGGTGGAACGACGGGCCGCGATGGCCGCCCGGACGGGCGAGGATCGATCGAGGGTTGATAGGTCGGCAGGTGTCATCTCAGGGTACATGAGGTTCGAAGAAAACTCTCCCTGCGCCAGCAAAAGAACACAGGATACCCGAACGCTATCCGGGCCGTCGGGGAAGACAATGCCGGTAGATCAGCGTCCGCTTAGTCCGCTCCGACCTGCCGAGTGATGCTTGTCCACATGATCTTGAAGATCCTGCCACGTCATACACCCCAGGAAGAGAACTCTGCTTCTCGGGTGGTTGACGGCGAAGGAGCCCAGATTGGCTGTCGCACGGTCGCCCGAGCGCTCCAATGCCGAGTTGCAGCGCAAAAGCGTATCGAACGGCCATTCGTTGGCCTTGTTGGTCGACTCACGCCAGACCTCCGTGTCCCGCCCGGCCTTGCCTTATCATCTTCCCGGCGCATCCCGCCGCCGCAGCCGAGGAGCCGCCCCGTGACCGTCCGACCGCCGCCGCCCGCCCTGCCGGAGGCCTGCGACCTGTTGGTGGTGGGCGGCGGCGTCAACGGCGCGGGCATCGCCCGCGACGCCGCGGGACGCGGCCTGAAGGTGGTGCTCGTCGAACAGCACGACCTCGCCTCGCACACCTCCTCCGCCAGCACCAAGCTCATCCACGGCGGCCTGCGCTACCTCGAGTTCATGCAGTTCGGCCTGGTGCGCAAGGCCCTCGCCGAACGCGAGACGCTGCTCGGCATCGCGCCGCACATCATGTGGCCGCTGCGCTTCGTCATGCCGCACGACGCCTCGCTGCGCCCGGCATGGATGATCCGCGCGGGCCTCTTCCTCTATGACCACCTCGCGCGGCTGCGCCACCTCGCCGGCTCGCGGGGCATCGACCTGCGCAACCACCCGGCCGGCGCGCCGCTGCGTGAAGGCTTCGCGCGCGGGTTTGAGTACTCGGACGGCTGGGTCGACGACGCGCGGCTCGTGGTGCTCAACGCCCTCGATGCCGCCGAGCACGGCGCCGTCATCGCCACCCGCACCCGTTGCACCGCGCTCGCGGCGGCGCCGGGCGGCGGCTGGGTCGCGACGCTGCAGGCGACGGACCGCCCGGCGGCGCAGGCGGCGACGCTACGCGCGCGCGCGGTCGTCAACGCCGCTGGCCCTTGGGCCGCGCAGCTGCACGACCTCGCGACACCGGGCGCCGCCCGCCACGGCCTGCGGCTCGTCAAGGGCAGCCACATCGTCGTCCCGCGGCTCTTCGACCACCCCTACGCGTACATCTTCCAGGCCAGCGACCGGCGCATCGTGTTCGCGATCCCGTACGAAGGCGGCTTCACGCTGATCGGCACCACCGACGTCGAGCACCACGCCGACCCGGCCGCGCCGCGCATCGACGCGGAAGAGACCGCTTATCTTTGCCGCGAAGCCGGCCGCTACTTCCGCCGGCCGGTCTCGCCCGCCGACGTGGTCTGGAGCTACTCGGGCGTGCGGCCGCTGCTGGAGGACGAGACCCACGACGCGCGGGCCGTGTCCCGCGACTACGCGCTGGTGCTCGACCGCGACCCGGCGCCGCTGCTGAGCGTGTTCGGCGGCAAGATCACCACCTATCGCCTGCTCGCGGA
>RFTM01000147.1 GCA_009923475.1 Gammaproteobacteria bacterium
GCGCGCCGAGCGTAGCGAGGCAATCCTCGCCCTCGAGGAAGCCTTCGATGCGCGTCATGCCGCGGGCGATGCCGCCCAGCATCAGCGCGCGGTGCGACACCGACTTGTCGCCCGGCACGCGCAGCCGCCCGCGGGCGGCCGCAGCCGGCGCGACGCGCCAAGCCGGCGTTGTCCCCCCGGAGGTCAGGCGGCGGTCCTCAAAGCACGGCGCGCGGGTAGGACCCGAGCACCCGGAACAGCGAAGCGCGCTCCTTGAGGCGCGCCAGCGCACGGGCCACCGGCGGATCCTCGGCGTGCCCCTCGAGGTCGATGAAGAACACGTAGTCCCACTTGCGCCGCTGCGAGGGCCGCGACTCGATGCGCGTCAGGCTGACGCGGTTGCGCGCGAGCGGTTCGAGCAGGCGGTGCAGCGCGCCCGGAGCCTCGGTGTGGCCGGTGGAGACGAGCAAGGTCGTGCGGTCCTTGCCGCTCGGCCCGAAGCTGCGCTTGCCGACCACGAGGAAGCGCGTGGTGTTGTCCGGGCGGTCTTCGATGTCCGCCGCCAGCACCTCGAGACCGTAGACCTCGGCGGCCGTGAGCCCGGCGATGGCGGCGGTGCCGCGCTCGTCGCGGGCGCGGCGCGCGGCCTCGGCGTTGCTCGAGGCCGGGACGCGCTCGGCGTCCGGCAGGTGCTCGTTCAGCCATTCGCGGCATTGCGCGAGCGACTGCGGGTGGCTGCAGACCCGCTTCACGTCCGCGATGGAGCGCATGCGGCCCATGAGGTTCTGGCGGATGCGCAGTTCCACCTCGCCGCAGATGCGCAGCGGCGACGACAGGAAGCGGTCGAGCGTGTGGTTGACGCTGCCCTCGGTCGAGTTCTCGATGGGCACCACGCCGAAGTCCGCGTTGCCCGCCTCGACCTCGTGGAAGACCTCGTCGATGGACCCCAGCGCCAGCGCGCGGGCCGAGTGCCCGAAATGCTTGTAGACCGCGGCCTGCGAGAAGGTGCCCTCGGGCCCGAGGAAACCGATCTTGAGCGGTTCCTCCTGGGCGAGGCAGGCCGACATGATCTCGCGGAAGAGGCGCACCACTTCGTCGTCGCGCAGCGCGCCGGACTCGCGCGCTTTCGCGTTGCGCTCGAGCGCCATGCGCAGCACCTGGGCCTCGCGCTCGGGACGGTAGAAATCGACGAGGCGCCCCTGCGCGCTCTTCGAGACGCCTACCGCGCGCGCGAGACGCGCGCGCTCGTTGAGCAGCGCGTGCAGCTCGCGGTCGACGGCGTCGATGCGGCTGCGCAGGTCGCCGAGGGCCGAAGGCGCGGACTTGCCGGGCGCGGACTTACGGCGGGGAGCGGTCTTCTTCGCGGGGTTGCGTCGGGCCATGTCAGCGTTGCGGTGTCAGCGTGGCGACGGGTTCTTGGCGGGCAGGTTAACCCGCCGACGGCGCGAATGCGACCGCGGCATCAGCCGTGGCGCCGCTGGAAATCGCCCATGAAGGCGACCAGCGCCTGCACGCCCTCGAGCGGCATGGCGTTGTAGATCGAGGCGCGCAGGCCGCCCACCGAGCGATGCCCCTCGAGGTTGGCGAGCCCTGCCGCCGCGGCCTGCTCGCAGAACGCCTTCTCGAGGGCCGGGTCGGGCAGCATGAACGGCACATTCATGCGCGACCGGCAAGCCGGGTGCACCGGACAGCGGTACCAACCCGAGGCGTCGATGAACCCGTAAAGCAAGGCCGCCTTGGCCGCGTTGCGCGCGGCGACCGCCGCCACGCCGCCCTCGCCTTTCAGCCACTGGAACACGAGGCCCGCGATGTAGATGCTGAAGGTGGGCGGCGTGTTGAGCATCGAGGCCTCGCGCGCCATCACCCCGTAGTCCCAGACCGGCGGCGTCCCCGCGCGCGCCTTGCCGATGAGCTCGTCGCGCACGACCACCAGCACGAGCCCGGACGGTCCGATGTTCTTCTGCGCCCCGGCGTAGATGAGCCCGAAGCGTCGCACGTCGATCGGCTGCGAGAGGATGCTCGAGGAGAAGTCGGCCACCAGCGGCACGCCGCCGGTGTCGGGCACATAGGGGAATTCGACGCCGCCGATGGTCTCGTTGGGCGTGTAGTGGGCATAGGCCGCGCCCGGAGTGAAGCGCAACGAGGCCGCATCGGGCACCGTGGTGTAGCCGGAGGCCGCCTCGTCGGCGACGACGTTGACGGCACAGAAGCGCCGCGCCTCGGCGATGGCCTTCTTGCCCCAGACGCCGGTGCAGACGTAATCCGCGGTGTCGCCCGTCGCGGCGAGGTTCATCGGGATGGCGGTGAACTGCGCCGTCGCCCCGCCCTGCAGGAAGAGGACCCGGTAGTCGGACGGCACGCCCATCAGCCCGCGCAGGTCGGCCTCGGCCCGCTCGGCCAGTGCGACGAAGGCCTTGCCGCGATGGCTGACCTCCATGACCGACATGCCGCTGCCCTGCCAATCGAGCAGTTCGTCGCGGACCCGTTCGAGCACGGGCAGCGGCAACGCGGAAGGACCGGCCGCGAAGTTGAAGACGCGCAAGGCGGGGACCCGGATGCGGCGGCGCGGAGCGCGCTCAGTGCGGACCGGACGGACCGTCGGCCGGGGCGCCCTCGCCCGCAGCCGGACCCTCGAGCGCATCCGCGCCCTCGGGCAGGTCTTCCTCGCCGCCGAGGGAGCCGATGGCTTCGACGCCCGCCAGCCGCTCGCCTTCATCCAGCCGGATGAGGCGCACGCCCTGGGTGTTGCGCCCGAGGATCGACACCTGGTCGACGCCCGTACGCACCAACGTACCGGAGGAGCTGATCAGCATGATCTCCTGGCCGAGCTGCACCTGCAGCGCAGCGACCGTGGCGCCGTTGCGTTCGGTGGTCTGCAGCGCGATGACGCCTTGGCCACCGCGACCGTGCACCGGGAAGTCCTCGAGCGGCGTGAGCTTGCCGTAGCCGTTCTCGGAGGCCGTGAGGATCAGGCCCTCGCCCACCACCACCAGCGAGATCAGCTGCTGCCCGTCAGCGAGACGGATGCCGCGCACGCCCGTGGCGTCGCGGCCCATCGGCCGCACCTCGTCCTCGGCGAAGCGGATGGCCTTGCCGTCGCTCGACACGAGGATGATGTCGCGCCGGCCGTCGGTGAGGCCGACGCCGACCAGCCGGTCGCCGTCGCGCAGGTCGACCGCGATGATGCCCGAGGGGCGCGGCCGCGAGTACGCCGACAGCGGGGTCTTCTTGACGGTGCCGTGGCTCGTCGCCATGAACACGAAATGCTCGTCGTCGAACTGCTTGATGGGCAGCACCGCGTTGATCTTCTCGCCTTCTTCGAGCGGCATGAGGTTGACCAGCGGCTTGCCGCGCGCGCCGCGTCCGGCCTGCGGCAGCTGGAACACCCGCAACCAGTAGACGCGCCCGCGGTTCGAGAAGCACAGCAGCCAGTCGTGCGTATGCGCGACGAACAGCTTGTCGACCCAATCCTCTTCCTTGACCGTCGTCGCCGCCTTGCCGCGCCCGCCCCGGCGCTGCACCTGGTATTCGGTGAGCGGCTGGCTCTTGGCGTAGCCGGCGTGCGAGATGGTGACCACCACGTCCTGCGGCTCGATGAGGTCTTCGGTGGCGAGGTCGATGTGGTCGCGGTTGATCTCGGTGCGGCGCTCGTCGCCGTATTCCTCGCGCACCGCCACGAGCTCGGCGCGGACCACCTCGCGCAGGCGCGCGGCGCGGGCGAGGATGTCCTCGAGGTCGGTGATGCGCGCGAGCAGCTCGGCGTACTCGCCGATGATCTTGTCCTGCTCGAGACCGGTGAGGCGGTTGAGGCGCATCTCGAGGATGGCCTGCGCCTGCTCGTCGCTCAGACGGTAACCGCTGCCGTCATGCTGCAGGCCGAGCGCCGCCGCAAGCTCGCGGGGCCGCGTCGAGACGCCGTTGGCCCGCGCCAGCATCGCCGGCACCGCGCCGGCGCCCCAGGCCCGGCCCATCAGGCCGGCCTTGGCCTCGGCGGGCGACGGCGAGGCCTTGATGAGGGCGATCACTTCGTCGATGTTGGCGAGCGCGACCGCCAGGCCCTCGAGCAGGTGGGCGCGTTCGCGGGCGCGCGCGAGGTCGTACACCGTGCGCCGCGTGACGACTTCACGCCGGTGGCGCAGGAAGGCCTCGAGCATCTCCTTGAGCGACAGCAGCCGCGGCTGGCCGTCGACCAGCGCCACCATGTTGATGCCGAACACCGTCTCGAGCGGAGTCTGCGCGTAGAGGTTGTTGAGCACCACATCGGCGTTCTCGCCGCGGCGCAGCTCGATGACGATGCGCATGCCGTCCTTGTCGGACTCGTCGCGCAGGCCGTCGCTCGCGATGCCCTCGATCTGCTTCTCGCGGACGAGGTCGGCGATGCGCTCGATGAGCCTCGCCTTGTTGACCTGGTAAGGGAGCTCCGTGACCACGATGGCCTGCCGGTCGCCCTTGCTGCCCACCTCTTCGAAGTGCGTGCGGGCGCGGATCGAGAGCCGGCCGCGGCCCGACTTGTAGGCGGTGGCGATCTCGGAGGCGCCGTTGATGATGCCGGCGGTCGGGAAATCGGGACCGGGCACGAGCTGCATGAGGTCGGCGAGCGTGACCTCGGGGTCGTCGAGAACCGCGATGCAGGCGTTGACGACCTCGGTGAGGTTGTGCGGCGGGATGTTGGTGGCCATGCCGACCGCGATGCCCGAGGAGCCGTTGACCAGCAGGTTGGGGATGCGCGAGGGCATCACCGAGGGCTCGGTCAGCGATTCGTCGTAGTTGGGGACGAAATCGACGGTCTCGCGGTCGATGTCGGCGAGCAGTTCGCCCGCCATGCGCGACATGCGCACTTCCGTGTAACGCATGGCGGCCGGCATGTCGCCATCGACCGAGCCGAAGTTGCCCTGGCCGTCGACCAGCAGGTAGCGCATCGAGAACGGCTGCGCCATGCGCACGATGGCGTCGTACACGGCCGTGTCGCCGTGCGGGTGGTACTTGCCGATGACGTCGCCGACGACGCGGGCGGATTTCTTGTAGGGCTTGTTGTAGTCGTTGCCGAGCTCGCGCATCGCGTAGAGCACGCGGCGGTGGACGGGCTTGAGGCCGTCGCGGACGTCCGGGAGGGCGCGGCCCACGATCACGCTCATGGCGTAATCGAGGTAGGACTGCCGCATCTCGTCCTCGAGATTGACGGGCAGGATCTCACGCGCGATGTCGGTCATTTAGGGTGCTGTTTCCGCAGCAGAAAACCGGCCGGAATTGTACCATAGCGACCCACGGGAAGCCCGTGCCG
>RFTM01000148.1 GCA_009923475.1 Gammaproteobacteria bacterium
CGGGAGCGCCAGGCGGACGCCATCGCGCGCATGACGGAGCGCGGGATTCTTTGAGCCGCGCCGCGGTCCACGACGCCTACGGCGCGCTCGACGCGGCCGATGCCCTCGAAGCCCGGGGTGCGCGGCAGCGGCTGGCGGAAGGTGGCGTCGCCCTCGATGGTGCGCAGGTCGGCGATGTGCAGCGCGGCCGCCTCCATGCGCACGACGACCTCGCCGTCGGCCGGGTCGCCCGGGTCCTGCGCGACGACGCGCAGCACGTCGCGGGGCGCGCCGTAGGCGTCGTGGACCGCGGCGCGGCTCAAAGAATCCCGCGCTCCGTCATGCGCGCGATGGCGTCCGCCTGGCGCTCCCGGAAGTAGCTGCGGTCGGGGATGACGACCTCGCCGCCCTTCAGCAGGCCGTTGCGGCGGCGCAGGTCGGCCCCCGCGAAGGTCTCGGCGAACATCTCGAGCGCCTGCCGCGACAGCATGTTGGACATGGCCGGCCGGCGCCGCGCGGCGCGCAGCCCCGCCATGTCGAGGTAGGCGTTGGCCACCGAGGAGTTGCCGGCGCCCGCCACCACCATCTGCCCGCCCTGCCAGTCGATGATGTCCGAGTAGCCGTTGCTCGAGTCGGTGGGCACCGAGATGCCGCGCAGCTCGGCGGTGTTGGCCGACACCACGTAGGCGAGGTTCTCGAGCGCGCGCGCGCGGCGCGCGATCTGCTTGATGGTGAGCGAGGGCGAGGCGACCTCGCTGGTCGAGTGCAGGAACACCTCGGCGCCGCGGACCGAGTGCGCGCGCGCGACCTCGGGATAGAGGATCTCCTCGGAGGCGATCGCCGCGAGGCGCCCGACCGGCGTGTCGGCCACCGGGAACACCCCGTCGAGGCCGTAGATGTCGAGGTACTTGTCCCAGACGTCGTGCGGGGTCGGCGCGAAGATCGAGATCAGCCGCCGGTAGGTGAGCACGCGGTCGCCGTTGGGGGCGAACACCCAGCAGGCCTGGAAATAGAGCCCCGGGAAATGCCGGTCGGTCTCGTAGCCGTTGCCGGCGAGGAACACGCCGTGGCGCTGCGCGAGCGCGGCCAGCGCGGCGTACTCCGGGCCGTCCGGCGCGATCGCGCCCTTCGCCGCCCACTCGGGGATCGTCTCGCCCCAGGGCGGACCGGACAGGATGTACTCGGGCAGCACCACGAGCTTGAGCTCGGGGCCGATCCAACGCTGCGCGCCCTCCAGCGCGTCGCCGATGCGGCGCAGCGAGGCCTGCATGCGGCGCGCGGCGCTGTCGCGGTCGGGATCGGGATGCACGCCGTCGCAGTCGACCTGCAGGGCGAGCGCGGCGTAACGGTCGAGTCTTTGGGTCATGTGGCGGCCGACCGCGCTTCGGCGAGGTCGCTCCAGGTCTCGATGTCGGTGATGCGGCCCTGCGCGACGAGGAACCGGTCGCACCAACGCACGGCCGCGAACGGCCTGCCGTCGACGAACGAGCCGGAGAGCGTGCCGCGCACGTACACGGCGAGCCCGCCCGCGGCCTCGCAGGCCTCGAAGGCGTCGGACTGCTTGTGGAAGCCGGCATAGCGCCCGGCCGCGAACGCCGCGAAGGCCTCGAGCGTGCTGAACACATGGCCGCCCGAGATGGTGACGCGGGCGCCGGGGGCCATCATCGCGGCCGCCGCCGCGAGGTCGCGACGGCCCGTGGCGTCGAGCCAGTTGCGCGCGAGGTCGATGGCGTCCGCGCGCTCGGTGCGCGCGATGCCCACCACGATGCGTCCGTCGCCGAGGTTGCCCGTCATGCGCGGCAGTATGCCCGACCCCGCGGCGCCGCGGCATCCGGCGAGGGCCGCGGCCCGGTCCGCCGGCGACGGTGGCCGCAGGGCAGTCTATGGATTAGCCTTGCAGGGACCATGGAAGACCCCGCCCGCCTCGAGGCCCTCGAATCGCGCCTCGCCCACCTCGAACTCGCCCTGCAAGAGCTCTCGGACGGGTTCTATCGGCAACAGCGCGAGATCGAACGGCTGCGACAGCGCAACCAGCAGCTGCTCGCCGAGATCGAGGGCGGCGCGCCCGGACCCAGCCTTGCCGCCTCCGAGAAGCCTCCCCACTACTGAACCCAGACCTGCCGGAGCCCGCGATGAACCGAACCGCCGCCACCGCTCTCTTCGCCGCACTCGTGCTCGTCGCGACCGCTGCCGCGACCGCCGCGCCGGACGCCGCGCAGACGGCGCCGACCGAGCCGTCCGATGTGCTCTCCGCCCGCAAGATGTGGTCCCTGGCGCGGCTCGGCGACACCGCGATCTCGCCCGACGGCAAGCTCGCGGCGGTCACCGTCACGCGTTACGACCTCACCGAGAACCGCGGCCTCACCGACATCTGGCTGGTGCCCGTCGCCGGCGGCCCGGCGCGCCAGCTCACGAGCGACAAGGCGGCCGACGGCTCGCCCGTGTTCAGCCCCGACGGCCGCAGCATCGCCTTCCTCTCGAAGCGCGGCGACGACAAGGAGACGCAGGTCTACCTGATCCCGGTGGACGGCGGCGAAGCGCGCCGGCTGACGCAGCTGCCGACCGGCGCCGACGCCATCAAGTGGTTCCCCGACGGACGGCGCATCGCTTTCGTCTCGTCGATCTGGACCGACCTCGTCGACTGGCAGGACCAGGCGAAGCGCGTCAAGGAGCGCGCCGAAAGCAAGATGAGCGCGCGCAGCTGGGACCGCGCGCCGATCTCCTACTGGGACCATTACCTCGATGACCGCGAACCGCACCTCTTCTCCGTGTCCGTCGAAGGCGGCGAACCGCAGGCCATCACCCGGCTCTCGGGCCACTCGCTGTCGCGCCGCTCGTATTCCTCGTCGTCCTATGACATCTCGCCCGACGGCCTCGAGGTCGCGTTCGTGGCGGATGTCGACCGCAGCGGCGTCGAGCCGAACTACGACGTCATCACCCTCGCCGCCTGCGGCTGCAAACCGCCGCGCGACCTGACGGCGGGCAACCGCGCCGACGACGGTTCGCCGGCCTACAGCCCCGACGGCAAGTGGCTCGCCTACACCGCGCAGTCCATCCCCACCTTCTACGCCGACCGTGCGCGCTTGATCCTGGTGGACCGCGCGAGCGGCGCGATGCGCGACCTGTCGGTCGCCTTGAACCGTTCCGTAGGCGACCTCGAGTGGCGCCCGGACTCCAAGGCCCTCTACAGCGCGATCGACGACGCGGCGACCAACCGCATCTGGCGCTTCGACCTCGCGGCGCCGGGGCAGCCGCGCGCGATCACCACCACGCCGAGCTTCGGCTCGCTGGCCGTGGCGGGAAGCGGCGGCGCGAAGCCGGCCGCGGTGGCGCTGCGCCAGAGCTTCTCGGAGCCGCCGACGCTGGTGCGGCTCGACCTCGCGAGCGGCGCGGCGACGCGCCTCACCGACTTCAACGACGGGCCGCTCGAGGGCGTCCGGATGGGCAAGGTCGAGAGCGTGACCTATCCGGGCAGCGGCGGCGCGCCGATCCAGATGTGGGTGGTCTACCCGCCCGGCTTCGACCCCGCCAAAAAATACCCGGTGCTGATGCTGCTGCACGGCGGGCCGCACAACGGCATCCAGGACGCCATGCAGTGGCGCTGGAACGCGCAGGTGTTCGCCGGCTGGGGCTACGTGGTCACCTGGCACAACTTCCATGGCTCGAGCGGCTTCGGCCAGGCCTTCGCGGACTCCATCAATCCCGACTGGATCACCAAGCCCTACGCCGACACCATCGCGGCGGCACAGTGGGTGACCGCGCAGTCTTGGGCGGACGCCGACCGTATGGTCGCCGCCGGCGCGAGCTACGGCGGCTTCCTCGGCGCGACGCTGCTCGGCCGTCCGCACCCCTTCAAGGCGCTGGTCGTGCATGCGGGCGTCTACAACAAGTACACCCAGGTCGCGGCCGACTTCGGCGCCGAGAAGGACCGTTTCTTCGAGTTCTGGGAGCGTCCCGAGGAGTTCGCGCGCTACTCGCCGCACAGCTCGGCGGGCAACTTCGTCACGCCGACGCTGGTCCTGCACGGCCAGCAGGACCTGCGCGTGCCGGTGAACCACGGCATCGAGCTCTTCAACGCCCTGCAGAAGCGCGGCGTGCCCTCGAAGTTCGTCTACTTCCCCGACGAGAACCACTGGATCCTGAAGCCGCAGAATTCCTTGTACTGGTACGCCACGGTGCGCGAATGGGTGGAGAAGTACGCGCCGCCGGGAGCGCGCTGATGGACGCCCGTCGCCTGCGCCGTCGCGAGTTCCTGCAGGCCGCCGCGGCCCTGACCTTGGCGGGCGCCGCGTCGCGCACAGCGCATGCCGCACGGCCGCTGCGCATCCTCATCCTGGGCGGCACGCGCTTCATCGGCCTGCACATGACGGCGCTCGCGCTGGAGCGCGGCCACTCGGTGACCTTCTTCAACCGCGGCCGCACCAACACGGACCGCTTCCCCGGCGTGCCGCGCATCACCGGCGACCGCAACGGCGACCTGGGCGGGCTCGCGAGCCGTTCCTTCGACGCGGTGATCGACAACTCGGGCTACGTGCCGCGGCAGGTGCGCCTCGCGGCGCAGATGTTGCGCGCCTCGGTGCCGCACTACCTCTTCATCTCGACCTTGTCGGTCTACGCCTCGTTCGCCGCGCCGAACGACGAAGGCTCGGCGCTCGGCAAGCTCGCCGACGAGACCACGGAGAAGGTCGACGGCGCAACCTACGGCCCTCTCAAGGCGCTCTGCGAGGGCGCCGCACGCGAGGTCTACGGCGCAGCCAACGTCACCGTGCTGCGACCGGGGCTGATCGTCGGGCCCGACGACAACACCGACCGCTTCACCTATTGGCCGGCGCGCGCCGCGCGCGGCGGACGCTTCGTGGCGCCCGGCGCGCCCTCCGATCCCCTGCAGTTCATCGATGCGCGCGACCTCGCGGCCTTCGCGCTGGCCACGCTCGAGCGGCGCGTCACGGGCACCTTCAACGTGGTGTCGGCGCCCGGCCGCTTCACCATCGGCGAGCTCGTCGGCGAGTCGGTGGCCGCGGCGCGCGCCATCGCCAAGCCCGCGCCCGCGCCGGAGCCCGTGTGGATGCCCGCCGCGTTCCTCGAATCGCAGCAGGTGCAGCCCTGGTCCGACATGCCGGTGTGGGTGCCGTCCAAGGGCGACAGCGCGGGTTTCGCCGCCACTTCGGTCGCGCGCGCCGAGGCAGCGGGCCTGCGCGTGCGGCCGCTGGCCGACACCGTCGCCGACACGCTGCGCTGGCAGCGGCTGCTCGAACGTTCGGGCGAGGCGATGCACGCCG
>RFTM01000149.1 GCA_009923475.1 Gammaproteobacteria bacterium
CCCTCGCGTGCTGCAGGGCGGCCGGCGCGGTGTCGAGAAGGAATCCCTGCGCGTCACGCCCGAGGGCCGCATCGCGCAGACGCCGCATCCGGTGGCGCTCGGCGCAGCGCTCACCCATGAGCACATCACCACCGACTATTCCGAGGCGCTGATCGAGCTCGTCACGCCCACCTTCCGCAGCAACTGGGAGCTGCTGCAATATCTTTGCGACCTGCACCAGTTCACCTACCGGCACCTCGGCGACGAGCTGCTGTGGGCGACCAGCATGCCCTGCGTGGTCGAGGGCGACGCCAGCATCCCGATCGCGCAGTACGGGCCGTCCGACGTCGGGCGCATGAAGACCATCTATCGCGAGGGCCTCGGCCTGCGCTACGGCCGCGTGATGCAGGCCATCTCCGGCGTGCACTTCAACTATTCCTTCCCGGAGGGCCTCTGGGAGCCTTGGGCCGCGGTGCGCGAGTCGCGCGACAGCGGCGCCGGCTTCGCCTCGTCCAGCTACTTCGAGCTGCTGCGCAACTACCGCCGCCACGGCTGGATCGTGCTCTACCTCTTCGGCGTGTCGCCGACGGTCTGCAAGTCGTTCCTGCGCGCGCGCGGCGAGACGCTGCCCGAGTTCGGGCGCGGCACCGGCTGGGAGCCGTACGCGACCTCGCTGCGCATGAGCGACCTCGGCTACCGCAACCGCGCGCAGTCGGGCGTCGAGGTGTCGGTCAACAGCCTGCAGGACTACGTGCGCGACCTCACCCGCGCGATCAGCACGCCGCATCCCGAATACGAGCGCATGGGCGTCAAGGTCGACGGCGTGTACCGCCAGCTGAACGCAAACCTGCTGCAGATCGAGAACGAGTACTACGCCTTCATCCGCCCGAAGCGGGTGGCCCGCTCGGGCGAGCGGCCCACCAAGGCGCTGCTGCGCGGCGGCGTGGAGTACGTCGAGGTGCGGGCGCTCGACGTCAGCGCCTTCGACCCGGTGGGCGTGAACCAGGACAAGATGCGCTTCCTGGAGGCGTTCCTGGCGTTCTGCCTGCTGCGCGACAGCCCGCCCATCGACGCCGGCGAGCAGGCCGCGCTCGACGGCAACCACGTCACGGTGGCGCGGCGCGGCCGCGAGCCCGGGCTCGCGCTGCTGCGGGACGGCCGGCCTTTCCCGATGCTCGACTGGGCGCGGGAGATCCTCGACCAGATGCAGGGCATCTGCGAGATGCTCGACGCCGGCGACCCGCGCAAGGCCTATTCGACCTCGCTCGCGGTGCAGGCGGCCAAGCTGGACGACGTCGCGCGCACGCCCTCGGCGCGGCTGATCGCCGAGCTGCGCTCGACCGGCGAGAGCTTCTTCGACCTCGCGCTGCGCACTTCGGCGGCGCACAAGGCCTATTTCCTCGACCTGCATCCGCCCGACGACGCGCGGCTCGCCGCCTTCGCCGACGAGGCGCGGGAGTCGCTGGAGCGGGCCGAGGCGCTCGCCCGCGCGCCCCGCGGCGACTTCGACGCCTACCTCGCGGGCTATCTCGCCTAGCGCGGATCCTCGTAGATGGCGGTCATGCGCCGGCCGGTGGAGTCGCGCATGCCGCGGAACATGCCCGGGCTGTTGAACTCCATCACCACGCCGCCCGACGGGTCGACCGCGATGATGCCGCCCTCGCCGCCGCGCCGGACCAGCTTGCCCTGCACGACCTCCTTGGCGGCGCGCGCCAGCGGCCAGCCCTTGTACTGCACCAGCGCGCAGATGTCGTAGGCCACGACCGAGCGGATGAAGTACTCGCCGTGCCCCGTGGCGGACACCGCGCAGGCCGCGTTGTCGGCGTAGGTGCCGGCGCCGATGATCGGCGCGTCGCCGATGCGGCCCCAACGCTTGTCCGTCATGCCGCCGGTGGAGGTCGCGGCGGCGAGGTTGCCCGCGGCATCGACGGCGACCGCGCCGACGGTGCCCAGCCCCTGCAACTGCCCGCGCGCCTGCGCGGCGCCGCTGCGCACGCTGTCGAGCTCCTTGCGGCGCCGCGGCGTGATGAACCACTCGTTGGGCACGAGCTCGAGGCCTTGTTCCGCCGCGAACTCCTCGGCGCCCGTTCCCGAGAGCATCACGTGCGGCGAGGCCTCCATGACCCGGCGCGCGAGCTCGATGGGGTGGCGCACCGTGGTCACGCCCGTGACCGCGCCGGCCGCGAGGTCCTTGCCGTCCATCAGCGACGCGTCGAGGTAGGCGCGGCCGTCATGCGCGAGCACCGCGCCGCGACCGGCGTTGAACAAGGGGTTGTCCTCCAGCAGCCGCACCGCGGTGGTGACCGCATCGAGGCTGCTGCCGCCTTTCTCGAGCACGGCGTAACCGGCGTCGAGCGCCTCCTCGAGGCCGGCCCGGTAGGCGCCGCCGCCGTCGGGGCCGAGCTGGTCGCGCGGGATGACGCCTGCGCCGCCGTGGATCGCGATCGCGATGCGGCGCGGTTCCGCCGCGGATGCCGACACCGCGAGCAGCGCCAGCGCCAGCAGGGCTCCCACAGTCGATGATGCCGATCGTCGCGTCATGCCCGTGCTCCGGAAGTCCGTGTAGAGTGCGTCGCATTGTATCGTCCGCATCGCGGCGCGACAGGTCGGGGAGGGGTCCGCATGGCGCATCCGCGCTTGAGTCTCGATGGGCGGCTGGTCGCGCTCGCCGCCGCCATCCTGCTGCTGCTGCCCGTCTCGCCGCCGCTGTTCCGCGGCGCCGTCGTCGCGCTCGCCATCGTCGCGCTGGTGCTCGCCGCCTTGCCGAAGGGCACGCGCGGGGTCGTGTCCGCGACCATGGTCGGCCTCGCCACCGGCATCGCATCGGTCAACCTGTTCGCCGTCGGCATCTTCCAGGGGCCGATCACCGCGGAGTTCGGTTGGACGCAGACGCAGTACTCGCTCGTCACCGTGGTCGGCACCGTGGTCACGGTGCTGTCCTCGCCGTTCATCGGCCGGCTCTTCGACCGCCAGGGCGTGCGCCGTTGGGCGTTGACGAGCATCGTGCTGTTCGCGCTGGCGCTGATGTCGCTCTACTGGCTCTCGCCGCATCCGTGGCATTTCTACGCGGTGTTCGCCCTGGTGCCGATCATCGGCGCGGGCACCTCGTCGGTCGCCTACTCGCGGGTGGTCGCCGCGTGGTTCGACGAGCGGCGCGGGCAGGCGTTCGGCGCTGCGCTCGCCGGCATCGGCATCGGCGGCGCGGTGCTGTCGGCGGTGACCCAGTACCTCATCGGCGCGGTCGGTTGGCGCGGCGCCTACCTCGGGCTCGGTGTGCTGACGTTGCTGGTGACGCTGCCGATCGTCTTCTGGAAGCTGCGCGATACGCCCGCTGAGGCGGGGCTCGCGCCCGACGGTCTGCCGCTGCGCGGCGTCGAGGCGCCGGGCAGCGCTGCGGCCGCTGTGCCGGGCGCCGCGCCGGGCGCCGCGCCGGTCGCCGCGCCGTCTGCCGCCGCGCCTGCGCTGGTCGGCTACAGCGCCGCGGAGTCGCGACGCCAGCCCCGCTTCTGGTCGATGCTCGTCGCGTTCCTGCTGCTCGCCGTGGCGATCGGTGGCGTGCTGATCCCGCTGGTGCCGATCCTGCGGGCGCGCGGCATCCCGGCCGAGCAGGCCGCGGCGACCCAGGCGACGCTCGGCCTCGCGCTGATCTTCGGCCGCGCCTTCGCGGGCTTCCTGATGGACCGGTTCTTCGCGCCCCGGGTCGCGGCCCTGATCCTCGCCTTCCCGGTCATCGGCGTCCTGCTGCTCGCCGACGGCGGTGGCGGCACGACCCTGGCCCTGGTCGCTGCGGCCTGCATCGGGCTCGCGGCCGGCGCCGAGCTCGACGTCATCGCGGTGCTCATCACGCGCTATTTCGGCAACCGCGCCTATGCCGAGAACTACGGCTGGCAGTATGCGGCGTGGACGCTGGGGTCGGGGTTCTCGGTGCTGGTCACCAACGGCGTCTACGACGCCTTCGGCTCGCATGCGCCCGCGCTCTGGGGCTATGCGGCGCTGTTCGTGCTGTCCGGCCTGCTGATCCTGAGGCTGGGCCGCTATCCCGTGCTGCCGACGGCGGCCGCCGGCGCTACACGCAATCTTTGAGCGCGACGGAGGCGTCGGCGAGCTTCGCCGGGTCGGGGCGCAGCCGCGCCGGGATGAGCTTGCGCGCGGCGAGATGGTCCCTGGGCAGGTTGATGGTGTCGATGGCGACCAGT
Source organism: Gammaproteobacteria bacterium (assembly GCA_009923475.1). Lineage (GTDB taxonomy): Bacteria > Pseudomonadota > Gammaproteobacteria > Steroidobacterales > Steroidobacteraceae > UBA964. The sequence continues at coordinate 4,176 of RFTM01000149.1, forward strand.
TCGCCGTCGCGCAGGTAGCAGCAGGAGAAGGACGTGCCCGCCGGGTCGCCGCGCAGCACCGTCCGGTCGTGGCCCTGCGACAGCCCCACGATCACCAGCTTGTGCTCGTACTGGTCCGACCAGAACCAGGGCACGCGCTCGTGCCGCGCGTCGATGCCGAGCAGGGACGCCGCCGCGGTGTTGCCCTGCTCGACGGCGTTGTCCACGGACTCGAGCCGCAGCCGGCCGCCGTAGTGCACCGACGGATGGTTGCTGCAGTCGCCGATGGCGTACACGGCCGGATCGTCGGTGCGGCAGCGTTCATCGACCGTGATGCCGTTGTCGCAGGCGAGGCCCGCGTCGCGCGCCAAGCCGTCCGCCGGCAGCACGCCGACGCCGACGACCACGAGGTCGGCGTCGACCGCGCCCGCGGCCGTCTCGACCGCGCGCACCCGCCCGGCGGCGTCGCGCTGCAGGCCGAGCAGCCGCGCCCCGAGCACGATGCGCACGCCATGTTCGGCGTGGCGCGCCTCGAACCAGCGCGAGACCGGTTCTGCGACCACGCGGCCCATCACCCGGTCGGCCATCTCGAGCACGGTCACTTCCAGGCCCGCATGGCGCAGGGTGGCGGCCACCTCGAGGCCGATGTATCCGCCGCCGATGATGACCGCGCGCGCGCCCGGTCGCATGGCGCCGCGCAGCGCGTCGGCGTCGGCCACGCCACGCAGGTAGTGCACGCCGGCGAGGTCGGCGCCGGGCAGCGTCAGCCGGCGCGGTTGCGCGCCGGTGGCGAGCACCAGCGCGTCGTAGGGCAGGGCGGTGCCGTCCGCGAGGCCGACCAGGCGCGCCTCGCGGTCGATGGCGGTGGCGCGCTGCCCGAGGCGCAGCGACACCCGGTGCTCGTCGTAGAAGGGCCGATGTCGCAGCAGCAGCCGCTCCAAGGGCAGTTCGCCGGACAGGTACTTCTTGGACAGCGGGGGCTTGTCGTACGGCATCACCGATTCCGCCCCGATGACGGTGATGGTGCCCTCGTGCCCCGACTGACGCAGTGTCTCGGCCGCGCGCACGGCAGCCACGGAGGAACCCACGATCACGA
>RFTM01000150.1 GCA_009923475.1 Gammaproteobacteria bacterium
GGGACCGCCGAAAGGCATGAACTTCTCGCGCCGGAAACTGAGGCAGCCGCGGCCGCCGTTGCCGGCCTGCACGCGCATCTTGGCTTCATCGACGAACTTCATGGGGGCTGCCTTGCGGGTGGGGGCGCATCCGGGCCTGCAAACGAAAACCCCGGCGCGCGGCCGGGGTTCGCGTGGAAGATCCGGGAGCGCGGCCTCAGTCGGCGACGACGCTCACGAACATCTTCTGCTCGGCGCCACGGCGCTTGAAGGCGACCTTGCCGTCCTTCAGCGCGAACAGCGTGTGGTCCGTGCCGATGCCGACGTTCTCGCCCGGGCGGTACTGGGTGCCGCGCTGGCGGATGATGATGTTGCCCGCCACGACCTGCTCGCCGCCGAAGGCCTTCACGCCGAGGCGCTTGCTGTGGGACTCGCGGCCGTTCTTGGTGCTGCCGCCTGCCTTTTTATGTGCCATGTGACTCTCGCTCCGGAAAAGGGGTGCGGTGGATCAGCCGGCGTTGATGCCGGTGACCTTGACCTCGGTGAACTTCTGGCGGTGGTTCTTCATGCGCAGGTAGTGCTTGCGACGGCGGAACTTGACGATGCTCACCTTGTCGCCCTGCCCGTGACGCTGCACGGTGGCGGTGACCGACGCGCCCTTGACCTTGGGCGAACCGACCGTCACGGAAGCGCCCGTGCCGACGAGCAGCACGTCGTCGAACTTGACCTCGGTGCCCGCCTCGGCGGTGAGAAGCTCGATGCGCAGGACCGACCCTGCCTCGACCCGATACTGTTTGCCGCCCGTGGCGATGACCGCGTACATGATGACTCCACCCGGAAAAGGTCGCGCATTCTACTGACGCGCCCCCCTCGGGTCAAACCTTTCTGCGGCCCCAACTCCCTGTCCCGTCAAGGGCTTACCCCCCTACCGCCGAAGGCCTGCGCCCACCCGCCGGGCATCCCGCAACCGCCTCCCGGTCGGGACAGGCCGTTTCCGTTACCATTCCCGCATGAGTCCCCTCGCCACCGTCAAGGAACTCGTCCGCGACGACCTCGTGGCCGTGGACGCCGTCATCCGCGCCAGCATGAAGAGCGTGGTCCCGCTGGTCGACCAGGTCGCCGAGCACATCATCGCCGGCGGCGGCAAGCGCCTCCGGCCTCTCATCGTCCTGCTCGCGGCCCGGGCCTGCAGTTACCGCGGCGCGAGCCATATCGACGCGGCGGCCTTCATCGAGTTCATCCACACCGCCACGCTGCTCCACGACGACGTCGTCGACGGCTCCGAGCGCCGCCGCGGCCGGCACACCGCCAACTCGGTCTACGGCAATTCGGCGAGCGTCCTGGTCGGCGATTTCGTGTACTCGCGCGCCTTCCAGATGATGGCCGCCATCGGCTCGCAGCGCGTCATGGAGATCATGTCCGAGGCGACCAACGTCATCGCCGAGGGCGAGGTCCTGCAGCTCATGAACGCCGGCGACCCGGACACCACGCAGCAGCGCTATCTCGAGGTCATCCATAGGAAGACCGCCAAGCTGTTCGAGGCCGGGGCCGAGGTCGCGGCGGTGCTCGCCGGGGCGAGCCCGAGCCAGCAGCGCGCCCTCGCCGATTACGGCCGGCACCTCGGCACGGCCTACCAGCTCATCGACGACGTGCTCGACTACCAGTCGGACCCCGCCGAGCGCGGCAAGAACCTGGGCGACGACCTCGCCGAGGGCAAGCCCACCCTGCCGCTGATCCACGCCCTGCGCCTGTCCGGGGACGACGGGGTGAAGCGGCTGATCCGCAACGCCATCGAGCAGGGCGGCCTCGAGCAGCTCGAGGTCATCGTGGCCGCGATTGAATCGACCGGGGCACTTGAGTACACTCGCCGCCTCGCGCAAGACGAGGCCGACAGGGCGTTGATGGCGCTGCAAGCGCTCCCCGAAACACCCTGCAAACAAGGCCTTGCGGCGCTCGCGCGGTTCGCCGTCGAGCGCAGTTCTTGAGATCGGGATGTAGCTCAGCCTGGTAGAGCACTACGTTCGGGACGTAGGAGTCGGAGGTTCAAATCCTCTCATCCCGACCACCTCACGCCGAATCCGGCCCTAAGCCAGGGCAAGTGATCACTGGCGGGGAGTCACCACGATGGTCACCGTCGCGCCAGGGGCGAGCGTGACGCCCTCCACTTGTATGGTGGCGATGCGGGTGTCATGGCTGAACACGAGACTGCTCACCTTCCCCTGCACCGCGCTCAGAAGCGTCCACCCCTTCGAAGGCATGCCCGAGAAAAAATGCCCGTATGTCTCGGCGGTTGTGAGTGGCGACCGAAGCACCACCCGCCCTAGCCAACGGTCATCCGCTCCGATGACGAACGACGCGTCGCTGTTAATCTTCGAGTCTTGCGGAAGAGGGATGTCGGTGATCTGAAGCACCTTTGACGGCTCGCCCGAGGCCACGCCCCGATCGGCGCGGGAGTCGACGGCCTCCAGGGTCGCCGACGGCGTCGTCGAGCATGCGGAGACGGCCAAGCCGAGCAACAAGACAGGCAGTGCGAGACGCATGATGGACCCCTCCTCCCTACCCAGCCTTTGCGACACGATCTTCGAGCGGACGGAGATGCCGCCCCACCACGGCGATAACAGTACCTTAAAACTCGGCGACCCGTCGAGCGCGGCATTCCCCGCACGGGCCGCTCCGCGTTGAGGGCGGAACGCGGGCATCCCGAACATCAGTGAACATCGGCACCGCAGGCGAATCACGCCCGGCGGGCATCTGATGCCAGCAGACGAGAGCCCGTGGTCCTCGGGCGATCGGTCCAGTGCCGCAGGAAGCGCCGTGGCTTGTCTATGGTCAGGGGATCGCACCCTCCCGCCTCAACTGAGGCAGGACGGTCGCCAGCAGGTCCCGCGCCTCCTGCTCAAGGCGAGCGCGCAACCGCACCGGAGCGACGAGCAGTTCACCGTCCCGCACCAGTCGTCGCCCGAGGCGCGCCAGGCCCGCCTCGGCCTCGCGCGCGATGGCGGGCGGATCGGCGACGCCGCGCCGCCAGGCCTCGATCATCAGCATCGCCGCGAAACCGACCTCCACGCCCCCGCCGGTGACCGGGCTCGCGAGCCACGATGGACCGGGGCTGCGTTGAAGAACTCGTGCGCGAGATAGGCGACGTCCTTGTGACGGATGGTGCGCCACTCCGCCTCCAGGCCGGGATGCGCCTCCACCCACGCGGCATCGCGCAGCACGCGCGCCCCCGCATGCGCCATCGCCGCCTCGATCCGCGCGGCGAGCGGCATCGCGGACGGTTGCGCCGCCGCATGGGCGACCAGCAGTTCGCGCAGCGGCGACATCGGCGCCCACCCCGGCAGCGCGTTGTAAGAGACGAAGAGCACGCCGCCCGGCCGAAGTCGGCGCGCGGCGAAGCGCACGATGCAGTCGCGGTTCGCCTCCGACACCCAGCTCCACACGCCGTACAGGCCGATGAAGTCGAACTGCGGCAGGTCGTCGCGGGCGCAGAACACGGCGAACGGTTGGTCCGCCGCCTCGAGCCTCGCCGCCGTGCCGGCGACCAAAGCCCGGACGTTCGCGGCATGCGCCGCGAGCAGGTCCGTGCCCCACCAACGCGCACGGCCCGCCACCGCATGGATCGCGAGGCTCAGTCCCTGGCCGTATCCGAGCTCGCAGGCCGTCGCCACTTCCGGCGGCTCGATGCCCGCTCGCCGCAGCGCCGCCTGCATGCGCGCGGGATCGAGGTCAGGGTGGTAGCCGTAGGTATAGGGGATCTCCTCGACATACCCTTCGGCGCAGTCGGCCCGTTCGGCGGCATTTGCATCGGCGTCATCCACCGCGCGGATGGTATCTCCCGGGCGGTGTTTTGCGGCATCCTTGCACGGTAACGCGTGGATACCGCGGTGGATGCAGCGCCCGGGGCCCGACGCCACGGCGCGATCCCGGCCCTGCCACCGCGACCCGTATCGGCGACCGACGGAGTGACCGAAGATGCGTGACCGGCTGCTGCTCTCGATCGGCCTCGCGACTGCGGCCGCTCATCTTTTCGGGCTCGTCGGGGACCACTACGCGCTGCGGCTCGCCACCAAGGCGCTGCCGGTCCTGTGCCTTGCCGCGTGGCTCGCGCCCTTCCCCGATGCCGACCACCGGCGCATCGCGATGGCCCTCGCCTTGAGCGCTGTCGGCGACCTGCTGCTCGGGTTCCAGCCGCCGTTCTTCGTGCCCGGGCTCGTCGCTTTCCTCGGCGCGCAGGTGGTCTACATCGTCGCCTTCACCGCTCGCGACCGTCGTCCGCAGTGGCTGCGCGCCGCGCCGGCGGCGCTGTTCGGCGCCGCCTCCTTCCTTTGGCTCGCACCGAACCTCGGCGCGCTGCGGGGCGCGGTCGCGGCCTACATCGTCGCCATCTGCCTGATGCTGTGGCGCGCCTGGGCGGCGGTCGGCGGCGGACATCCGCGGCGGCTCACCGTCTTCGCCGCGCTGGGCGCGACGGCGTTCGCGCTCAGCGACCTGCTGGTCGCCTACAACCGCTTCATCGCGCCGGTGCTCGCGCTGCAGGTGCTGTTGATGCTGCTCTATTGGGCCGCGCAGTGGCTGATCGCGGCCTCGGTCGCGCGCCGCACCGCGGACGTTCAGTCGAAGGACTGACGCAGCTCGACCAGCACCGTGTCCTCGGCATCGATGCGGATCAGGCCGCGTCGCGGGAACTCGGGGTCCAGGATCACGTAGATCGCGAGCGCCATGATCCCGGCGAAGGCGAGCCGGTGCAGCCAATTCGGGTTGCGGCTCGCGCCTATGGAATAACCGAAAAGCATCGAGCCCACCGCGCAGAGCACGCCGAGCAGCAGGTAGATGGCGAGCGGCGGATGGTTGCGGGTGGCGGTGATGCGGGTCGTGACGATGTCGAACATCTCGTTCAGCGACGGCAGCAGCACCTGCGCGGCGCCTGGCGAGGCGTCGGGCTTGCGCACGCCGGCGACCGCGAGCCGCCAGATCTCGCCCTGCAACTCCTGTGCGGCCGAGAGCTTGGCGCCGGTGCCCGCCTCGTCACGCACGTGCTCGTAGGCGGCGATGCGGAGGTCGGAATAGCGCCGGAAGAGCTCGCGCATCGCCGGTTGGTCGGCGGCCGGCAACAGGTCGATGCGCAGCCAGGCCGTGCCGATGTCGTTGGCTTCCTGCGTGATGAGGTGCCGCCGGTCCTCGAACCGCGAGGCGGCGCCCTAGAAGGTGAACGCGACCAGCAGCCCGGGCAGCGCGAAGATCGCGCCCTTGGCCGCGCCCAAGCCCTCCGAA
>RFTM01000016.1 GCA_009923475.1 Gammaproteobacteria bacterium
TCCTCGGCGAGGGTCGCCGGGTAGAGCGCGCAGAGCGGCGCCTGCGGCGGCAGTTCCCAGTCCGGCAGCACGCGCTTGAGCTTCTGCGCGAGCAGCCCGCCGCGGCACAGGAAGCCGGGCAGCAGGCCGATGCCGAGGCCCGCCGCGACCGAGGCGTGCAGCAGCGCCGGGTCGTTGACCGCGAGCTTGGGCCGCAGCGTGATCTCGGCGCGGCGGCTGCCGTGGACCAGGCGCAGCACGAACAGCGGCCCCGCGACAGACTCCGGCGTCAGCAGGTCGAAGCGGTCGAGGTCCTCCGGGGCGGCCGGCGTGCCGGCTTTCTGCAGGTAGGCGGGCGTGGCGCAGAGGATCGCAGGCGGCGCACCGAGCACCCGGCAGACGGTGTCCGGCATCGCCCCGTCGGCCGGCGGCGGAGGTGGCTCGGCGGCCCGCAGCACCACGTCATGTCCGGCGAGGGTGTCCGCGGCCGCCTCGCCGAGTTCCACCTCCAGCGGGATGTGCGGGTGTCGCTCGAGGAAGCGCGGCACCAACGGGGCCAACAGCACCCGACCGTAGGTGGAGTCCGCGAGCACGCGCAGCGGCCCCTCACGGCTCGCCGCGAGCTCGACGGCGCGCTGCCGCACCTGCTCCGAGGCCTCGAGGATGGCGCGGCACTGCGGCAGCAATTGCTCCCCCGCCGGGGTCAGCGTCAGCCGCCGCGTGGTGCGGGTCATGAGGGTCAGGCCCAGCTCCGATTCGAGTTCGGCGATGGCGCGGCTCACACCCGCCTTCGGCACCTTGAGCGCCCGCGCGGCGGCGGTGAAACCGTTCAGGTCGACCACCTTGGCGAAGACGGCCATACGGGCGGCAGTCCACATTTGAGACACGGGTGAGCCCTCGAAAGCGGGAAGTAGCCTGATTGTTGCACCGGCGAGGCAAAAAGCCAAGCGGCGTACCTCTCGCCGGCGCCGCATCGACGCACCGCGCGGCGGTCACCCGGCCGGACCGCTTGCCGTACACTCCAGACGATGGGACCCCGGACGTCGGTCGCGCCGCCCCCCGCCCTCACCCGCCGCGACTGCTTGGTCGGGGGCGGACTGTTGGCCGCCGCGTCAGTCGCCGGCGTGCCACGGGACGCGGCCGCAGCGTCGGCGAGCGACGGCCTTGCCGGTCTCCCGGTCACGGACCCCGCCTTCAACACCCGTCTCATCGGTCGCCTGCAGGGCGACCTCTCCGGGCGGCAACGCTGGATCCACAACCCCGGCTTCGTGTTCGCCACCGTGCCCGGCCAAGGCCTCGCGCCCGCCGAGTTCGGTCGATTGCTGTACCGCGTCGAGGGCTTCACCTCGCGCATCTCGCGGCTGCTGCCGGACGGCAGCGTCGAAGAGCGCTCCCACAGCTGGATGTTCTACCGGCACCCGGACGAGGACCGCTGGCTCGAACGCTTCGACAACCCCTGGACCGGCGAGAACCTCGAGGTGCCGAAGTACCGCGGCGGTACATCGCACTCCTGGCTGCGGCCCGCCACGGGCACCGACGTGGACGGCGCCACGGTCGCCCTCGAGAGCACCGGCATCGGCGCACCGGTGCGTCTCGCTTGGCGCGCGCACGGCGGGCAGGTCTGGTTGTCGCGGCACACGGCGAGCCGCGTCCGCACGCCCGCCGGCGCGGTGCGCAACGAGTTCTCCATCGATGCCTGGGTCTGCGGGCTGGACGCTCTGCGCGATGAGCGCCTGAGCCACCTGCCCGCGACCTACACCTGGACGAGCCAGGCAGAGTGGCAGCCCTGGCTGCGCATGGACGGACGGCCCGGCGGCCTGCTGTGGCGGATCGAGAGCGCGGTGCTCGACGATCCCGGCCAGCTGCCCGCGGCTTTCGTCGCGCGCATGCGGGAAGTGCTGCCCGGAAAGCTCGAGGAAACGCTGCGATGGTGAACCGACGGACCTTCACGCTGAAGCTCGCGCTCGCCATCGCGGCCGCGGCGATGACCGCCGCTGCGACGGCCGCCGCAGCCCAGACCGCCGCCGGCGGACGCACCGCCGCCGGCGCAAGACCCCGCCGCGCGGTGATCGTGTTCGGCGGCTCCGGACAGCTCGGCTCGGAGATCGTGCGCGCCCTGCTCGGCGCCGGGCACGACGTCACGGTGTTCATCCGCCCGAGTTCCAGCCGCGAACGGATCGCCGGCCTGCCGGTGACGCTCGTCGAGGGCGATGTCACCGTCGAGGCCGATGTCGAGCGCGCGCTCAAGGCCCGCCGCTACGACGTGGTGGTCGATGCGCTCGGCCGCAGCGGCGCCGATGTGGGTTTCTTCGCGATCAGCGGTCCGCACATCGCGCGCTGGGCGGCCGCCACCGGCGTGCGGCAGATCGTGCTGCACAGTTCGGTAGGCGTCGGCGCGAGCCGCGAAGCCTATCCCGCAGAGCTGTTGCCGCGCATGGAGCGCCTCTTCGCCGCCAAGCAGGTCGGCGAAGAGGCCGTGATCGCCTCGGGCGTCACCTACACCATCATCCGCAACGCCGTGCTGCGCGATCCGCCGGAGGGCACCTCCGAGCACGCGCGGCTGGTGCACGACGAGAAGGTCTACGGCACGGTGTCACGCCGCGGCCTCGCGCGCCTCACGCTCGGCTGCGTCGACGAACCCGACTGCGCCGACAAGATCTTCCACGCCATCGACGACACACTGCCGGTGTTCCGCTGAGACCACCGCCCGAAGCAGAGGAGACGCCCATGCCCCGCAAACCCCGCATCACCGCGCCCGACGGCCGCACGACGCTCGGCGAGGAGCTCTCGCGCCGCGGATTCCTCACCGGCGCCGGCGGGGCGCTGGGCGCCGGACTCGCCCTCGGCGCCGCCACCGCAGTCACGGCACCGACGGCCGAGGCGGCGATGGGCAAGGGCCCGGATGCGCTGGCCGTGAGCCGCGACGGCACCTACGCCACCATGCCGCTCGCCAAGGACATGATCCGCCTCGGGGTGATGCAGACCCGCGTGCGGCCGGTCGACGCAAAGAGCCCCGAGAAAGGCCGCCGCGAGAACCTCGACCACATGCTGGGGCTCATCGCCAACGCGCAGGAGTGGAACCCGCCGTCGGACATACTGTTCTTCCACGAATTCCCGATCACCGGCTTCAGCTACGACTGGGACCGCAAGGACATCCTGCGCCTCGCCATCGAGCTGCCGGGGTCCGAGACCGAGGAGCTCGGCGCGGCGGCGCGCAAGTACGGCTGCTACATCGTGTTCGGCTCGTACGCCCGCGACAAAGATTGGCCGGGCCACGTGCTGTCGGTGACCACGATCATCGGGCCGGACGGCCGCATCCTCGACAAGCACTGGAAGGTGCGCAACATCATGGGCGCGTTCCGCATCGGCCAGGCGCCGATCGAGCTGATGACCAGCACCATCTACAACAACCTCGACCGCTACATCGAGATGTACGGCGCCGATGCCGTGATCCCGGTGACGCGCACGCCGCTCGGCAACCTCAGCACCGGCGCGATGCAGCGCGAGCCCGAGCTCTTCCGAGCCATGGCGCTGAAAGGCGCCGAGATCATCCTGCGCACCGCCACCGGCAGCTTCATCCCCGCCGACATCCAGTCGACCGCCGTCACCAACCGCGTGTACACCGCGGTCTGCAACAACGCCGTGTCGCCGGGCAACCAGTTCTTCGAAGAGACCGGCGGCTCGGGCGGCAGCGCCATCTACGACCCGAACGGCACCCCCGTCGCGATGGCGCGCAACGAGTTCGAGCAGCTGGTCGCGGCCAACATCCCGATCAAGGCGTTCCGCGCGACGCACCGGCCGCCCGACTTCGCCTGGGACCTCTACGCGCCGGTGTACGCGCAGCACGTGCGCAAATACCCGCCGAACAAGTTCGCGGGCAAGCTGCCCGCCGACCTGCGCGAGGCGGGCAAGTGGCTGAACGACCCGAAGAACGTCAACTGGTGACGCCGCGCCGCCGATAGACCGTGTGCATCATGCCGCCCGTGATGAGGTTCCAGCCCACGTGCAGCACGATCGCCGGCCAGACGCTGCCGCTGAGGAACATCAGCGCGGCGGCGACCAGTCCGAACACCGTGGTCCAGAACATCACCGCCCTGCCCTGCCAGGAGTGGGCGATGCCGAAGAGCAGCGCCGACAGCGCCGCCGCAGGCCATGCGGTCGCGGCGGCATCGGCACCGGCGATGGCGCCCCACAGCAGCGCGAACCCGCCCGGCACCGCGAGACGGTAGGCGACCTCCTCGGCGCTCGAGGTCAGCACGGCCATCGCGCGGAAACGCCGCAGTTCGCCGAGGCTGCGCGGCGCGATCAGGCTCGCGCCGTGGCGATACACCGCACGCAGCCAGGCGCGGGCGCGCCGGTCGACCGTCAGCCGACGGCCCCAGCGCAGCAGCGCGACCAGGATCAGCGCGACCACGACCCAGGCGGACAGCGCCTCCGGCCCGTCGGGCCAGGCGAAAGCGGACCAGTCGAAGGGCGCCGCATTGCCCTGCGCCACCCACAGCGCGAGCGGACCCAGCACCAGCCATTGCAGCGCCGCCTGCGCGTAGGTCTTGGAGCGCGGCAGCGAGGATGACGAGAGCTTGCCTTCGCGCAGCATCCTGCGCTGCATCGAGCCGAGCGGCAGCAGGGCGAGCGTGACCAGCACCAGCACGGACCAGCCGATGAGGCGCCCCGACCCGTCGGCGTGGAGGATCAGCCAGGCGAAGGCCGCGCCGGACAGCAGGCCTGAAAGCATCGGCAGGACGAGCCGGCGCGGCGAGGAGGGAGGCGTGCCGGAGGACGGGTCTGGCATGGGCGGATGATGCACCAAGCGTCGCAGTGCGGGGACGTTGTGCAGCGCTATCCCGGCGCCCGCCCGTACCAGCCCCGCGTGCGCTCGACGATGGCGACCACCGACAGCATCACCGGCACCTCGACCAGCACGCCGACCACGGTGGCGAGGGCGGCGCCCGAGCCGAGGCCGAAGAGGCTGATGGCGGCGGCCACCGCGAGCTCGAAGAAATTGCTCGCGCCGATCAGCGCCGAGGGGCCCGCCACCGCATGCGTCTCGCCGACGGCGCGGTTCAGCAGGTAGGCGAGACCGGAATTGAAGTAGACCTGCAGCAGGATCGGCACCGCGAGCAGCGCGATGACGACCGGCTGCGCGACGATGCGCCCGCCCTGGAACGCGAACAGCAGCACCAGCGTGGCGAGCAGCGCGACGAGGCCCACCGGGCCGAGCGCGCGCAGCGCGGCCTCCAGACGCCCCGGCCCCGCCGCGAGCAGCCGGCGGCGCCAGAGCTGCGCGACCACCACCGGCACCACGATGTAGAGCAGCGCCGACAGCAGCAGGGTCGGCCAGGGCACCGCGATCGACGCCAAGCCCAGCAGCAAGGCCACGAGCGGCGCGAACGCGAACACCATGATGAGGTCGTTGATCGCCACCTGCGACAGCGTGAAGAGCGGATCGCCGCGACAGAGGCCGCTCCACACGAACACCATCGCGGTGCAGGGCGCGGCAGCGAGCAGTATCAGGCCCGCGATGTAGGAGTCGATCTGGTCCGCGGGCAACCATGGCCGGAACAGGTGACCGATGAAGAACGCGCCGAGCAGCGCCATCGAGAACGGCTTCACGGCCCAGTTCACGAAGAGCGTCACGCCGATGCCGCGCCAGTGACGGCGCACCTCGCCGAGCGCGCCGAAGTCCACCCGCAACAGCATCGGCACGATCATCGCCCACACCAGCACCGCCACCGGCAGGTTGACCTGCGCGATCTCGGCCGCAGCGATCGCCGCGAAGACCGACGGGAAGGCCTGGCCGAGCAGGATGCCGACGACGATGCAGGCCGCGACCCAGACGGACAGCCAGCGCTCGAAGGTGGACATCAGGCCCCCGCGGCGGCGGCGTGATCACGGCCGATGGCATCGAGCGCCCGCTGCAGCGCCGCGCGCTCCATCGTCTCGAGGGGCAGCGCCGCGAATTCTTTGACCCGCGCCTCGAGCTCGCGGTAGGCGCGCAGGAACGCGGCGTCCTGCGCCGCGCCGGCGGGCTCCACCGCCGCCGGATCGTCGATGCCCCAGTGCGCGCGCAGCGGCGCACCGGGCCACACCGGGCAGGTCTCGCCCGCCGCGTTGCCGCAGACCGTGAACACGAAGTCGATGGGCGGCGCGCCGGGCGCGGCGAACTCGTCCCAGGACTTGCTGCGCAGGCCTGCGGTCGGGAACCCGAGCTGCGTGAGCAGCGTGAGCGCCGCCGGGTGCGGTCGCCCCTTCGGCCGACTGCCGGCGCTGTAGCCCCGGAACCGTACCCGGCCATCGGCCGTACGCCCCCAGCGTTCGATCAGCGCCTCGCCCAAGATGCTCCGCGCCGAATTGCCGGTGCAGAGGATGAGGACGTTGTAAGGGCGGTCAGTGCGCGTCGAGGTCGTCATTTCGGCGAAGTTACCATCACGAAGCGACGATTTCGTGAATTTCCGCGCCCTTACAGGAACCTTCTCTTTACTAGTTGACTTACTGTACTGTGTGTTCTACAGTACCGCTCATGGACGCCCCCGGCATGGACGACATCTCCCGCAAGTTCCAGCGCGACCTGAACGCCGGGCTGGTGGCGCTCGTCCTGCTCGGCGTGCTCGCCGAGACCGATGACGACCTCTACGGCTACGACATCGCCAAGCGCCTGCAGCGCGCGCGCGAGGGCGAGCCGCTCTTCAAGGAAGGCACGATCTACCCCGTGCTGCGCTCGCTCGCCGCCTCGGGCTGGCTGTCGAGCCGCATCGTGCCGTCGTACTCCGGCCCGCCGCGCCGCTATTACCGCATCACCGACGAAGGCCGCGCCGTGCTCGCGCAGTGGCGCGCCGTCTGGCGCGACACCCGCGATTTCGTCGACCAGTTCACCGGCCCTGCGCCGGATGACATCGCCTGAGGACCCCACGCCATGACCGCCGCCGACACCGCCACGCCCCGCAGCATCGACGAATACCTCGCGCAGTTGCGCCGCGCGCTCGAGGGCGCCGACCGCGCGATGATCCAGGATGCCTTGAGCGACGCCGAGGAACACCTGCGCGCCGAGTGCGCCGCGCGGCCGGGCGACAGCGAAGAAGCGGTGCTGCGCGCGATCGCCGACAGCTACGGTTCGCCGGAAGATGTCGCGGTCGCCTACCGGGAGACCGAACGCACCGTGCAAGCGGCGCTGTCGCCGAAACGACACGCCCCCGCAGGCGCAGGCGCGGCCGCTGCGGCGGCGCCCGCTGCGGCGGCGACTGCAGCGTCAGCATCGGGTCCTGCAGCCGGTGGCGCGCCGGCGGCCGCCGAGGCGCGCACCGCCCCGCAGCAGAGCCTGCTGCGCCGGTTCTTCAGCGCGTGGAGCGACTCGCGCAGCTGGACCTCGCTCTTCTTCATGCTGACGACGCTCGTCACCGGCATGTTCTACTTCACCGTCGTGGTCACCGGTGTGTCGCTCTCGCTCGGCCTCGCGATCCTCATCATCGGCTTCCCGTTCTTCATCGCCTTCCTCGGCTTCACGCGCGTGCTCGCCCTGGTCGAGGGGCGGCTCATCGAAGGCCTGACAGGCGAGCGCATGCCGCGCCGCGCGACGCCGCCGGCGCCCGGCGGCTGGCTCGCGCGCGTCGGCGCGATGCTCCGCGACCTGCGCACCTGGACGACCCTCGTCTACCAGCTGCTGATGCTGCCGCTCGGCATCGCCTATTTCACGGTCGCGATCACGCTGAGCGCGCTCGGCTTGGGCCTGCTCGGCGGCAGCATCGTCGGCCTGCTGCAAGCGCTGGGCTTCGAGGTGGTGGATGGTTGGCAGACGAGCGTCGGCGGCATGCCGCTGACGGGCCTCGAAGCGCTGGGGGTCGCGATCGCCAGCCTCGTCATCGGCACGCTGCTGCTCACCGCGCTGCTGCACCTCGCCCGGCTCGTCGGCCGCTTCCATGGCCGGCTCGCCAAGCAGTTGCTGGTCGCGCGCTGAGCGCGGGGCGCCTCCCGCACCTGCGTCCACCGGGAGGTCGCTGCGCGGGAGTAGAATCGCCGTCCCTGCCCAGCGGACGCCCACCATGCGCAAGCATCTTGCACTCTCGGCGCTCATCGCACTGACGGCCGCGCTCGCCGCCACCTCGCCCGCGATCGCCGACGACGACCTGCTCGGCCCGGCCGCCACGCGCGAGGGCGACGAGGCGCTGGTCTGGAACGCCAAGCTCACCTGCGGCACCACCGAGCAGGGCGTCACGCGCTACGGCATGTGGGAAGGCCGCATGTACAGCCGCATCCCCGGCGAGAAGGACCGGCACCTCTTCGATGTCGTGGGCATCAACACCCGCCAGTGCGAGCGCCACAAGGACCCGGTGCGCGGCGAGGGCTTCCGCAGCGTCTCGCGCGAGATCATGGTCTACCTCGACCCCGCGACGGGCGAGGTCATCGACAAGTGGAAGAACCCGTGGACGGGCGAGACGGTCGACGTGATCCACGTCGCCAACGATCCCGTGAACATGCGCGCGCCCACCTTCGCGCGCAAGGCGGACGGCACGCCGCTGCAGGTCTCGCTGCGCCGCTACGGCGACCTGCTGGTCTCGTCGAGCGAAGTGCCGCTCTTCTACGAGAACCCGCTCGCCGGCGCCTACCAGGACTACATCGGTGGCCAATACCACGCGATGGAGATCTTCAACACCTTCTACTCCGCCGCCGACTTCCTCGCGCCGAAGGGTCCGCGCATCAGCCCGTCGCGCATCTCCTGGCAGCGCATCTCGGCGCTGCTGCCCTGGATGCGCATGGGCGACCGGCCGGGCGTGATGATCTTCAACGCGACCGGCTACTCGACCTTCGACCGCGCACAGATCCCGCCGAAGCTCATGCAGGTGCTGCAGACGCGCTACCCTGACTACCTCAGCCCGCCGCCGCTCGGCGACGCGCGCCCGAACGCCACCACCTGGACCGTCACCAAGAAGTGGATCGACGACCAGCGTGCCAAGGAACCCAAGAAGGAGACCGCCCGATGACCACGCTCACCGTCCACGCCGCCACCGTCGGCGTCTTCGTGCCCATGCTGCAGCAGCTCGACAAGATGCTCGAGAAGGCCGAGGCCCACGCGCAGGCCAGGAAGCTGGAGGCCGGCGTCCTCGAGGGCCTGCGCCTCGCGCCCGACATGTTCCCGCTGACCCGGCAGGTGCAGATCGCCTGCGATTTCGCCAAGAACGGCGCGTACCGCCTCGCCGGCATCGACCCGCCGAAGGTGCCCGACGACCAGAAGACCCTCGCCGAACTGCGCGGCCGCATCGCCCACACCCTCACGCTGCTCGCGGCCATCACGCCCGACAAGCTCGAGGGCACCGAGAAGCGCCATCTCAGCGTGCCCTTGTACGGACGCACCCTCGAGATCGACGGCCTGCCGTTCATCCAGCGCTGGACGCTGCCGAACTTCTTCTTCCACCTCACCACCGTGTACGCGCTGCTGCGCAATGCGGGCGTCGAGCTCGGCAAGCAAGACTTCCTCGGAGGCGTGTGACATGAAACGGCGCGCGCTCGGCGGCCAGGGGCTCGAGGTC
Source organism: Gammaproteobacteria bacterium (assembly GCA_009923475.1). Taxonomy (GTDB): domain Bacteria; phylum Pseudomonadota; class Gammaproteobacteria; order Steroidobacterales; family Steroidobacteraceae; genus UBA964. Next base: position 9,501 of record RFTM01000016.1, read on the forward strand.
TCGGCGATCGGCCTCGGCACCATGGGCATGACCGGCGTCGCCGGCATGCCCGAGCTCTACGGCGCCACCGACGAGGCCGAGGGCATCGCCACCATCCGGCGCGCGCTCGACCTCGGCATCGACTTCTTCGACACCGCCGAGGTCTACGGCCCCTACGACAACGAGGTGCTGCTCGCCAAGGCGCTCGAGGACCGCCGCGATCGCGCCGTCATCGCCACCAAGTTCGGGTTCAAATACTCCATCGACAACAAGATCGCCGGCGTCGATGGCAGCCCCGAGAACGTGCGGCGCTCGCTGGACGGCTGCCTGCAGCGCCTCAAGACCGACCACATCGACCTCTGGTACCAGCATCGCCGCGACCGCGCCGTGCCCATCGAAGAGACCGTGGGCGCGATGGCAGAGCAGGTGAAGGCGGGCAAGGTGCGCTTCCTCGGGCTGTCCGAGATGTCGGCGGCCACCATCCGCCGCGCTCACGCCGTGCATCCCATCACCGCAGTCCAGAGCGAATGGTCCATCTGGGAGCGCAACCTCGAAGAGCGCGCGCCCGACGGAGGTCCCGGAGTCATCGACACCTGCCGCGAGCTCGGCATCGGCATCGTGCCGTACTCGCCGCTCGGCCGCGGTTTCCTCGGCGGCCAGCTGCCCGACCCCGCGACGCTGCCCGACAGCGACTACCGCCGACACGACCCGCGGTTCCAGGGCGAGGCCTACGAGCGCAACAAGCGGCTGCTGACCGTGGTCGACGCCGTCGCCGCGCGTCACGAGGCGAAGCCCGCGCAGGTCGCGCTCGCGTGGCTGCTCGCACGCGGCCCCGACATCGTGCCGATCCCCGGCACCAAGCGCCGCAGCTACCTCGAGGTGAACGCGCAGGCCGTGCACCTGACGCTCACGCCCGCCGACCTCGCCGAGCTCGACTCGGTCGGTCCCGCGAGCGGCGAGCGTTACACCGAGCGCGGCATGGCGACCATCGAGCGCTAGCGGCGCTCCGGCGACGCAAGGGTTAGCGCGCGCAGGATCTCTTCCGTGACGAGCGCCGGCCGCTCGTGCGCGATCCAGTGGCTCGCGTCCGGCACGCGCACGAGGCGCAGGTCCGGCACCCAGCGTTCGAGCCCGTCGAGCAGCCCCGGCAGCAGCGCGCCGTCGCGCTCGCCCCAGAGCACCGTGGTCGGCACGCGCACCGTCACGCGCTCGTCGGGCAGGTCGATGGCGCCCACGCCCGGCCTCATCGGCGACGCGCGGTAATAGTTGAGCCCGCCTTCCAGCCCCAGCGCCCAATGCGCGCGGTAGCGGTCGCGCAGCGCGGGCGTGAGCCAGTCCGCGCTGCGCCCCGTCTCCTCGAAGAACCCCCACAGCCGCGCGTAGTCGTCGGCCGCGAGCAGCGCCGCCGCATCCGGCCGGCACAGGAAGTTCATGTACGCGCTCGCCGCCTGCTGCACCGGGTTGTGGCGCAGCTCGCGCAGGAAAGTGGCCGGGTGCGGCGAGTTGAGGATCATCAGCCGCTTGCAGAGGTCCGGCCGCGTCATCGCGAAGTTCCACGCGACGGCGCCGCCCCAGTCGTGCGCGACCAGCAGGTCGATGGCCGCGTCCGGCGTGCCAGCCGGCGCAGCGGTCAGGCGCCCGATGAGCGCGACGATGTCCTGCACCAGATGCTTGGCCTGATAGGCCTCCACCGCCGCAGGCGCGGATGATCGACCGAAGCCACGCAGGTCGGGCGCCACCGCGACCGCCTTGCCCGCGAGGCGTTGCAGGATGTCGTCCCAGGCGAAGGCGCCCTCGGGGAAGCCGTGCAGCAGCAGCACCGGCGGCAACGCGGGGGTGATGGAACCGGCCGCGAGCACGCCCGAGGCGTCGAAGGGCGCGTTGCTGCGGCAAGCGAGCGTGATGCCCTGCGGCAGCGCGAGGCCGAAGTTGTGGATGCCGCCGGTGTCTGCCATTGCGCCATTGCACCGCCACGGTGGGCGCTTGGCAAATCTTTTCCTAACTTTGCGGCGGCAAGTGCGGCAACGCATGGAATCCGCGGGGCCGATGGTGGTCTGATGTGTGCAACCCACCCTGTCGGGTGAAGGAGATCCCGAGATGACCACCCGCAATCCCCTGCTCGCCGTCGCCCTTGCCGCCTCGCTGATCGGCAGCACGCTCGCGCAATCCCAGCCCTCGCAGATGCCGCCGCCGACCGACCGGCCGATGTCCGGCATGGAGGGTCGCGGCGGGATGGGACCCCGCGGCATGAACCCCGAGCGCATGTTCGAGGGCCTGGACCTCACCGACGCCCAGCGCACCCAGCTGCGCGCGATGGCCGATGACCACCGAAGGACCGTCGAGCCGCTGCGCGACAAGATGCGCGCCGCGCAGCAGGTCCTCGAGACCGCACAACCCGGCGACGCCGACTACGACGCCAAGACCGCCGACGCGCGCAAGACGCTGCAGGAGACCCGCAGCCGGATGCGCGACGCGATGGAGACTTTCCGTTCCCGCACGGACGCCGTGCTCACCCCCGAGCAGCGCAACCAGGTGGAGCGTCGTCGCGCGGAGATGCGCGAGCGCATGGAAGATCGCGGGGGCATGGGCGAAGGGCGCGGCGGCAGGGAAGGCCGCGGCGGTCGGCGTGGCGGCGGCCAACGGCCGTATTGAGGGGTCTCGACCCGCGGGCGGCGAGCTTTTCGCGTGCTGCGGCTCGCGTGCTGCGTCAGGCCGTCGGCGATGGTCGCCTAGGGCCGCTTGTCCCGCAACTGCACGAAATCCCAAAGATT
>RFTM01000151.1 GCA_009923475.1 Gammaproteobacteria bacterium
TGCGGCGCACCGCCGCGGAGAAAGCCTCGGCGCGCGTCTGTCCGCCCGGGCGCGCGAGCGCCTCTCCCACCACGGCGCCCGCCGCGCCCGCCGCGCACAGGCAGAAGATCTCTGCCGGCCCGTGCGCGATCGCGAAGTCGAGGAACGCGCCGCCGAGCCCGTGCGAGGCGCTGAGCGCGAACAGCGCGCCGACCATCACGCCGTTGACGCCGATGACATATATGGTGCCGAGCGCGAACAGGAACCCGAGCAGCCAGGCGATCAGCGCCACCAACAGGTTGTTGGCGAACACCACGCCCGAGATGACCGAGGCCGGCGCGACGCCGAGCAGGCCCTGGGTCCACAGCCGGCCGTCGCCGACCTGCTCGATCATCTGCGGCGACGCGAACAGCCGGATCGAATCCGGCTCGACGGTGACGAGCCCGTAGCCCGCGAGCGCCGCAAGCGCGAACCCGAGCAGCGTCGCGCCCAGGAAAGGCCGCAACTCGCGCGAGGCGCGCGGCAGCGTCTCTTCGAACACCCGGTCGACCCACTGCCGCAGGGTCGGCGGGTCGTGCCGCAGCGCGAGGTGCAGAGCGGCATGGCGCGCCTCCAACGCCTCGGTGTCGCGGTGCATCGGCGCCTCGATGCGTGCGCGGGCGAGGCGTCGCGCGACCGCGCGGTGCTCGTCGAGCAGCGCATCGACCGCCGCGACGCCGCTGCGACGGCGCAGCGCCGCGTCCGACTTGCCGTCGTCGTAGACCAGCAGCGTGCCGGCGGCGAGGTCGCCGAGCCGCTGGCCGCGACGGTTCACGAGGCTCATCAGCAGGCCGACGCCGTAGAACACGGGCGCGCTGTCGATGATCCGGAACACGTTGCGCAGCAGCAGCGCGCCGGTCGAGGGCACGCCGCCGTCGAGCGTGCTGATGCGCAGCCCCGCGAAGCGCTTGCCCGGCGTGAGGCCGCGCAGCAGCGTCTCCACCACCGGATGGTAGAGGAGGTAGATGACGACCACGGGGACCACCACCGCCGAGTTCCACCAGGCGTCCGGCTCGCGCGGCGGGCGCAGCGTCGCCTCGCCGCCGGAGAGCATCGAGTGCAGCACCGCGCCGGCGGCGTACCAGGCGAACGCCAGGGCCACGCGGATGTAGAAATCGACCATGAAGGCATGCGCCCGCGCGCCGGCGCCCGCGACGCGCAGCCGCGCCTCGACGCCCGTGGCGCTCGGCTCGCGCAGCGCGGGCTGCGACAGGCGGGGGTCCTGGGGCAGGGCGGGCGCCGTCACGCGTCCTCGCCCAGCAGTTCGGTCTGGTGCTCCTGCAGCAGCGGCTCGATGAGGTCGTCAAGCCGGCCGTCCATCACTTGTTCGAGCTGGTAGAGCGTGAGCTCGATGCGGTGGTCGGTGACGCGCCCCTGCGGGAAGTTGTAGGTGCGGATGCGCTCCGAGCGGTCGCCGCTGCCGACCTGCAGCTTGCGCGTGCGCGCCTGCTCGGCGTCGCGCTTTTCCTGTTCCGCCGCGCGCAGCCGCGCCTTGAGCAAGGCCATCGCGCGGCTGCGGTTCTTGTGCTGCGAGCGCTCGTCCTGGCACTCGACCACGACGCCGGTGGGCAGGTGGGTGATGCGCACCGCCGAATCGGTCTTGTTGACGTGCTGTCCGCCCGCGCCCGAGGCGCGGAAGGTGTCGATGCGCAGCTCGGCGGGGTCGAGCTCGACATCCTCGAGCTCGTCGAGCTCGGGCAGGATGGCCACCGTCACCGCCGAGGTATGGATGCGGCCCTGGGATTCGGTGGCCGGCACGCGCTGCACGCGGTGCGTGCCCGACTCGAACTTCAGCTTGCCGAACACGCCTTGGCCGACGACCCGGCAGATCACCTCGCGGAACCCGCCGTGCTCGCCCGGGCTCTCGCTCAGCGTCTCCACCCGCCAGCCCTGGCGCTCGGCATAGCGCGCGTACATGCGCAGCAGGTCGCCGGCAAAGATCGCCGCCTCGTCGCCGCCGGTGCCGGCGCGGATCTCGAGGTAGATGTCGCGCGCGTCGCGCGGGTCGACCGGCACCAGCATGCGACGCAGCGCCGATTCCTCGGCGGCCAGCGTCCCGTCGAGCCGCCGCGTCTCCTCTTCGCCGAGCGTGCGCATGGCGGGGTCTTGGTCGAGCGCGAGCGCGCCGGCGGTCTCGCGCTCCGTCTCGAGCGCGCGATAGCCCCGCCAACGCTCGGCGAGCGGCGTCAGCCGCGCGTACTCCATCGAGGTCTCGCGGAACCGGGCGGATCCGCCGTCCATCGACGGGTCCGCGAGCGCACGGCCGAGCTCTTCCCAATGCTCGACCTGGCGTTCGAGCCGGCGCCGGATGCTCTCCTTCATGCGTGGACCTGCGACATCGTCCGCGGATTCTGTGTGCGGGGGCGCAGGCTGACAAGCCGCCCCGTCGCGGTTCCGTTATAGTGGCCGCAAGATGCGTCCCGTGTCCCGTCTGATGCTCGCCGGTTCCGCCGCTGCGGTGTTGTGGGTGGCTGCCGGCGTGGCGGTCGCGCAGGATGCGCAGGGCGCGCAGCAGGGCGCCGAGCGTGCCGCGTCAGGGGCTCAAGGCCCGGCGGCCGCGCAAGCCGCCCCTGAAGGCGCCGGCGAGCGGGGTCTCGCGGCCGGCGATTGCCGCATGGCCGCAGAGGGCTTCGCCGCCGATTCCGCCGCCTCGCGCGATCCGGCGCTCGCCTACCGCGCCACCGAGATCGCCAAGGCCTGCGAACATCTCCCGGCGGCCTGGCAGTCCGCGCAGCGCCTGCTCGTGCTCGATCCCGAGAACGTCGATGCGCTGCGGCTCGCCGGCACCGTTGCGCTCGAGATGGCGCGCTACGAAGACGCGCGCCGCATCTTCCGCGGGCTGCTCTCCAAACCCGACGTCGAGCCCGAGCGCGCGCTGCGCGACATCCTGCCGCCGCTCGCCGACGGCGATCTCGCGCCGGCGGCCTGGCAGGTGTTCAAGGACAGCCTCGACCGCGCGACGCTGTCGCCGCAGGTCCTCTCGCTGCTCGCGCGCATGGCCTGCACGGCCGACGATCTCGCGTCCTGCCAGTCGCTCATCGACGAGGCGCGGGCGCGCGACGGCGGCCGCGATGCGGCCACGATCCGCCTCGCGGCGACGGTGGCGGCCGCCCGCGGCGACTCGGACCGGGCGCTCGCCGAGGCGAGGCTCGTGGCGCAGGGCGACCCGGCCAACCACCGCTTCGCGGTGGTCGAGACCTTGGCGGCGCTCGACCGTCGGGACGAGGCGCGTGCCGAGGTCGAACGCATCGCGAGCGAGCCCGACCAGGCGGTCGAGGCCGACCGCCGCCTCGCGCTGCTGGCGCTCGCCGACGGCGACACCGCCGAGGCCGAGCGTCGTTTCGCCGGCCGCCTGCAGCGCCAGGAAGGGTCGGGCGAGGCCCTGTTCTATCTTTCGTTGATCGCCGAGCGCACCGGTCGCACCGAGGCGGCCCTGCAGGGCTACCAGCAACTGGTCAACGCGGGCGCAGGCCTCGGGCCGCGCAGCCGTGCGGCGCGGCTGCTGGTGCGGCGCGGCGAGGCGCCCGCCGCGATGCGCATCTTCGACGCCTACCTGCGCAGCGGTCGCGCCGATTTCATCGACACCGAGATCGCGCGTGCGCGGTCGCTGGCCGAGGGCGGCATGCACGCGGAGGCGGTGCAGGGGCTGGACCTCGCCCTCGAGCGGCATCCGCAACACCCGCAGCTGCTCTATCAGCGCGCCGTCGAGCTCGATGCAGGCGGCAAGACCGACGAGGCCATCAAGGTCTTCGAGGCGCTGCTCGCGTCGCGCCCGGAGGATGCGGCGGTGAGCAACGCGCTCGGCTACACCCTCGCGGACCGTGACCGCCAGTTGCGTCGCGCCGAGAAGCTGGTCCGCGCGGCGCTCGCCCAGCGTCCGGACAACGCCGCCTTCATCGACAGCCTCGGTTGGGTGAGGCATCGCCGCGGCAAGTCCCGCGAGGCCGTGCCGCTGCTCGAGCGCGCATGGCGCCTGTCGCGCGAACCCGAGATCGCCGCGCACTACGGCGAGGTGCTCTGGAAGACCGGCGCGAAGAACGACGCGCGCGCGGTGTGGACCCGCGCGCTGGTGGTTTCGCCTGATTCGCAGCCGCTGCGTGACACCATCCAGCGCCTGACGGGCGCGCAGCCCGTCGCCCCGTCCGCAGGCCCGTCGCCGCCGCCCGGCACGTCCAAGCCCTGAGGTCCCGCATGCCGCGGTCCCGCGAGTCGCTGCTCCTGTCGCTGCGAGCCGCTGCGCTGCTGCTCGCCGCGTTGGCGCTCGGCGCCTGCGCCGCGATGCGCACCGCGGCGCTGCCCGACACCGAGCTGCCCGCCGATTGGGGCGCGCGCCGCAGCGTCTTGCAGTCCTGGCCCGGCTTCGAGTTGCGCGGGCGTGTGGCCGTGGCGCGGGGCGACGAGGGCTTCAGCGGCGCCTTGCGTTGGACGCAGACCGGGGCGCGCGCGCGTCTCGAGGTCGACGGCCCGCTGGGCGTGGGTGGCGCGCGCTACGACCTCGATCCCGCCGAGGCCGACGGCGCGGCGCTCGAGCGCGCGATCGGCGCGCCGGTGCCCGTGGCGAGCCTGCGTTACTGGCTGCTCGGCGTGCCCGACCCGGCGTCGGTCGCCGAAGAATCCCTGGACGCCGGGTCGACGCGGCTCGCCTCCCTGCGGCAGGCGGGCTGGTCGGTCGCCTACACGCGCTACGCGCCCGTCCCGGCCACGCGCCTGGAACTGCCGCAGCTGATCGAGGTCAGCCGCGAAGGCCTGCGCGTCCGGTTGCTGATCGAGGGTTGGCAGGGGGTTCGACCGTGACCGGCGGTGCGGTCCCTGCCGCGGACGGGCTCGCCTGGTGGCCCGCGCCCGCCAAGCTCAATCTTTGCCTGCATGTCGTCGGCCGGCGCGCCGACGGCTATCACGAGCTGCAGACGGTCTTCCAGCTCATCGACCTCTGCGACCTGCTGGCGTTCGAGGTCGACCCCTCCGGCGCGGTCCTGCGGGTCGATGACGCCGCGGCCGCGCCCGGCGCGCTCGCCGGCATACCCTCCGACGACGACCTCGTGGTCCGCGCGGCGCGCGCCCTGCAGTCGGCCTCCGGTGCGAGGCTCGGCGTGCGCATCCGTGTCCGCAAGCGCATCCCCATGGGCGGCGGGCTCGGCGGCGGCAGCTCCGATGCCGCCACCACGCTGCGCGCGCTCGAC
>RFTM01000152.1 GCA_009923475.1 Gammaproteobacteria bacterium
CCTTGTTGCGCGCCTGCGCCGGACCCGGATGCGCGACCGGGCACCGCAGCCCCCGCGCCGGCCAGCGCGGCTTGCCGGGCGGCGAGCCGGTCGGCGAGGAGTTCCGGCCGCCAGGCCACGGCCAGGAAGGCGAGCGCCAACCCGCCGACCACCGCGCCGGCGAGGAAGATCACCGCCTTGTGCCAAGCCTTCATGTCGTGGTTCGCGGAGAGGGTCCGTAGAGCGCGCAGCGTGTATAATGCCGCGCCCCGAATCGATAGGCACGAAGTCTGTCCACGCCCGCGGCGGACGGCGCAGCTAAGGAGTCATCACGAGATGAGCGATCCGGTCACGACGCCCCCGGTCTCGACAGACGAAGAGGTCGACACCAGCCGACGCAAGTTCCTGACCGCGGCCACCGCGGCCACCGGCGCGGTCGGAGCCGGTTTCACCTTGGTCCCCTTCATCGCCTCCTGGAAACCCTCCGAACGCGCCCGCGCGCTCGGTGCGCCGCTCGAGATCGACGTCTCCAAGATCGAGCCCGGCCAGATGATCACCCAGAGCTGGCGCAAGCAGCCGATCTACGTCGTGCGCCGCACGCCGGAAGCGGTCGCCGGCCTCGCCCAGCATGACGGCGGCCTCAAGGACCCGAAGTCCGAGGCCTCCGACCAGCCGACCTACGCCAAGAACGAGCAGCGCTCGATCAAGCCCGAGTTCCTCGTGCTGTACGCGGCCTGCACCCATCTCGGCTGCCTGCCCAAGCAGCACTTCACGCAGGGCGACCCGACGCTCGGCCCGGATTGGCCGGGCGGGTTCTTCTGCCCCTGCCACGGTTCGCGCTTCGACCTCGCCGGCCGCGTCTTCAACGGCTCGCCCGCTTCGGTCAACCTGCGCGTGCCGCCCTACAAGTTCGAGTCCGACACGATGCTCGTCATCGGCGTCGACGCCACCGCCCAAGGAGCCGCCTGATGGCCGCCTCGCCCGACACCGCCGCCAAGGGCGGCTTCCGCGCCTGGCTGAACAAGCGACTGCCCGTCGACGAGTTCGTGCAGTCGCAGCTCACCGGCTACTTCGCGCCCAAGAACTTCAACCTCTGGTACTTCTTCGGCGCGCTGTCGCTGATGGTCTTCGTCATCCAGATCCTCTCGGGCATCTTCCTCACGATGCACTACAAGCCGAGCGAGCTGATGGCCTTCGACTCGGTCGAGTACATCATGCGCGAGGTGGAGTGGGGCTGGCTCATCCGCTACATGCACTCGACCGGCGCGTCGTTCTTCTTCATCGTCGTCTACCTGCACATGTTCCGCGCGCTGATGTACGGGTCCTACCGGGCGCCGCGCGAGCTGCTGTGGCTGCTCGGCATGCTGCTCTACCTCGCGCTGATGGCCGAGGCCTTCATGGGCTACGTGCTGCCCTGGGGCAACATGTCCTACTGGGGCGCGCAGGTCATCGTGAACCTGTTCGGCACCATCCCGGTGATCGGGCCGGGCATCGTCGAATGGATCCGCGGCGACTACGGCATCGCCGATTCCACCCTCAACCGCTTCTTCGCGCTGCACGTCATCGCCGTGCCCTTCGCGATCGCCTTCCTGATCCTCATGCACCTCGTGGCGCTGCGCCAGACCGGCTCCAACAACCCCGACGGCATCGAGATCAAGGCGAAGCTCGGCGCGGACGGCAAGCCGGTCGACGGCATCCCGTTCCACCCGTACTACACGGTCAAGGACCTGGTGGGCGTCGGCGTGTTCCTGCTGTTCTTCTGCGGCGTGATCTTCTTCGTGCCGACCTTCGGCGGGCTCTTCCTCGAGAAGCCGAACTTCGAGCCGGCCAACGCGCTGTCGACCCCCGAGCACATCGCGCCGGTGTGGTATTTCACGGCGTTCTACGCGATGTTGCGCGCCGTGCCCGACCAGCAGATGGGCGCGTTGCTCATGCTGCTCGCCATCGTGGTGCTGTTCTTCCTGCCCTGGCTCGACCGCTCGCCGGTCAAGTCCATCCGCTACAAGGGCTGGATGTCGAAGGTGGCGTTGGCCCTGTTCGTGGTCGCGTTCATCGTGCTGAGCTACCTCGGCCTGCAGCCTGCCGACGGCGTGTACGTGATCCTCGCTCGCATCTTCACCGCCATCTACTTCGCGTACTTCATCCTCATGCCCTGGTACACGCGGGCAGAGAAGACCAAGGCCGCTCCTGAGAGGGTCACCTACCATGCGTAATCCCTTGCGCAACGCCATCCTGGCGCTCGCCTTCCTCGCGGCTCCCGCGGTGCACGCGGCGGGCGGCGGCCTGCCCGGCGAATGGCAGAAGTGGCAGCCGGGCAACGAGATCAACAACATCGCCTCCTTGCAGCGCGGCGCCGGCCATTTCATGGGCTACTGCGCGGGCTGCCACTCGCTCAAGTACGTGCGCTATTCGCGCCTCGCGGCCGACCTCAAGATCCCCGAGGCGCAGCTCGAGTCCACGCTGCTGCCGCCCGGCGCCAAGAAGGGCGACTACGTCATCACGGCGCTCGCCGCGGCCGACGGCGAGGCCTGGTTCGGCAAGACGCCGCCCGACCTCTCGCTCATCACCCGCGCAAAGGGCAGCGATCACGTCTACCGTTTCCTCAAGACGTTCTACGTCGACGACAAGACGGTCAACGGCACCAACAACCTCGCGCTGCCGGGCACGGCGATGCCGCATGTGCTGTCGGCGCTGCAGGGCGCGCAGGCGCTCAAGACCGTCAAGAAGGACGGGCACGAGCACTTCGAGGGCTTCGAGCAGCTCGAGCCGGGGCAGCTCACCGCCGCGCAATACGACGAGTTCGTGCGCGACACCGTCAACTTCCTCGAGTACGCCGGCGAGCCCGCCAAGGCCAAGCGCATGTCGCTCGGCGTGTGGGTCATCCTGTTCCTGCTGATGTTCACGGCGTTCGCCTACCTCCTCAAGAAGGAGTACTGGCGCGACGTGAAGTGAGCGCCGACCAGCGGCTGCCGCGTCGCCCCTATCTGCTGCGTGCGATGCACCAGTGGATGAGCGACGCCGGCATGACGCCGCATGTGCTGGTCGACACCTACGTCGAGGGCGTCGATGTGCCCAAGGCGCATGTGCGCGACGGCCGCATCGTGCTCAACATCGGCATGGCGGCCACGCGCCACCTCGACCTCGGCAACGAGCTCATCACCTTCGAGGCCCGCTTCGCCGGCGTGCCGCGCGGAGTGCGGGTCCCGGTGGCCGCCGTGCTCAGCATCTACGCCCGCGAGACGGGCGAGGGCATGGTGTTCCCGCCCGAGGGCGAACTCGCGCCGCCTTCGGCGCTGCTCGGGCCGCGGCAGTCCGAGGCTCCGGCGACCACGCCGGCCGGCGGCGCCCGCGCCGATGTCGGCGATCGCGGACCGCCGCAAGGCGGGCCGACGCGCCCGCGCCCCAACCTCAAGATCGTCAAGTAAGAGGGGCAGTCCCGCGGGTCTGCGCGTTCAGCCGCTCGCGCTGAAGGCATGGCGGATCCATTCCAGCCGCCAACCGGCCGTCGGGTCGGCCGCGTCCGGCGCGGCGCCGTCGGGCGTCACCACCACCACGTCGAAGCGCAGCGGCAGCCGCGCGAGGTCGCGCCGCGATTGCAGCAGCTGTTGCGTGGTGCGGATGAGGCGGCGCTGCTTGCCGGCATCGACGCTCGCCGCGCCGCCGCCGTAGTCGTCGCGCGAGCGCAGCCGCACCTCGACCACCAGCACGACGCCGCCGTGCAGCGCGACTACGTCGAGCTCGCCGGTGCGACGGCGGAAGTTGCGCAGCAGCAGCTGCGCGCCCTGCGCCTCGAGGTGCCGGGCGGCGAGGTCCTCGGCGGCGCGGCCCAGCGCCGCCCGGTCAGGGAGAGTCCGGTCAGGGGGAGTCATCGAGCGGACGCAACATGCCGCTGCGGACCTCCGCCCAGCGCAGCGCGCGCCGCACCCGGCGCTCGTCATCGAGCGCGAGCGTGCCGGTGACGCCCTCGACCTCGCCGCGCCCCGGCGCGAGCTTGCCGGTGCGCAGCGCCTCTTCGACCGACAGCGCGTCGATGCCGAGCGCGAACAGGCGGCCGCGGCCGCGCAGGTCGCCCCAGGCGGCTTCGGCCTGGGCGTGCAGCGCCGCCACCCGGCTGTCGTTCGGCGCGATCATCCATGGCATGTCGGGGAACACGAGGCCCTCGAGGTCGGCATCGGCGCGGCCGTCCCAGGCGTCGGAGGTCGAATAGAAGGGGATGTCGCCGGCGGATTCGAAGTTGAGCTGCGCGCGCAGCTGGCGGACATGCGCCGGCTGGCCGGGCAGGAACAGCATGTCGACATCGCCGCGGCGGCGCGGCTGGAAGGCGAGCGCGCTGCCGAGCAGCGACTGCAGGCGCTGGTGACGCCCGCGGCTGGCGTCGATGCCGAGCGCGGCGCGGATCGCCGGGCCGTGCTCGCGTCCCTGCAGCGAACGGTTGGCGAGCAGCGTGCCGCCGCCCGCCTCCAGCTCTTCGCGGAACGCGCGCAGCACGCGGTCGCCCCAATCACCCGCCGGCACCAGCACGACCGCGCGACGCTGGCCCACGGACAAGGCGCGTCGCGCCACGGCGCGCGCCTCGTCTTCCGGCGAGAGGCCGAACTGGTGCAGGCCCGCGGGCGTCGCGACGCCCGGCGCCGTGGCAAGGAAATTGAGCGCGAGCACGCCCGGCGTGGCACCGGCACGCCGCGCCGCGGGAGCGTCTGCGGCGGTGGCCAGCGCGGCGGCGACCGCGGTCACGTCCTCGCGGATCAGCGGTCCGATCACGAAGCTCGCGCCGGCGGCGCGCGCCGCGGCATAGCCGGACGCGACCGCCGAGGCGCCGTCGGCGGGGGCGGCGCCCGTGTCATAGAAGCGCAGCGGCAGGCGGCCCTCGGCGGGCTGCGCGTACCACGCGGCGAGCAGCCCATCACGCAACTGCGCGCCGGTCGCCGCATTGCGCCCGGTGAGCGGCAGCAGCGCGGCCACATGCGCGCCCGAGGCGAGGGTGGCGGAGCCGTCGCCGGCCCCAGCGCCGGTCGACGTGCCGGCAGACGCGCCCGTCGAGGCGATGCCGGGGGCGCTTGCGGCGCCCGCCGCGCTGCCCGCCTGAGGAGGGGCTCATGGCCCGCCCGCCCTCGCCTCGCCTTCACTACGACCTCGAGCTCACCCGTCTGACCGGGATGATCCGCGCGGTCGAGAAGTTCGA
>RFTM01000153.1 GCA_009923475.1 Gammaproteobacteria bacterium
TGTGCATGATCGTCGTGGGCGTGGTCGTCATGTGCGTGGCCATCATGCCCATCATGGGCCTGCGACGCCCCGCCCTGTCCCCAGCGCGGCTCGCCGTGGAAGGTCATGAAGATGAGCCGGAAGGAATACACCGCCGTGACGAAGACGCCGATCAGCACGCACCAGTAGGCATAAGTGGCGCCCCAACGATGGGACTCGTGCGCCGCCTCGATGATGAAGTCCTTGGAATAGAAGCCCGAGAAGAACGGCGTGCCGATCGCGGCCAGCGACCCCAGCCAGCAGGTGATGGCGGTGATGGGCATGACCTTGGCGAGGCCGCCCATCTTGCGCATGTCCTGCTCATGGTGCATGCCGATGATCACGGAGCCCGCGGCCAGGAACAGCAGCGCCTTGAAGAAGGCGTGCGTCATCAGGTGGAAGATGGCGACGCTGTAGGCCGACACGCCGAGCGCCACCGTCATGTAGCCGAGCTGCGAGAGCGTCGAGTAGGCGACGACGCGCTTGATGTCGTTGTTGATGACGCCCAGCAGGCCCATGGACAGCGCCGTGGTGGCGCCGACCACGAGCACGAAGGACATGGCGGCCTCCGACTGCTCGAAGAGCGGCGACAGGCGCGCCACCATGAAGATGCCGGCGGTGACCATGGTGGCGGCGTGGATCAGCGCCGAGATCGGCGTCGGGCCTTCCATGGAGTCGGGCAGCCAGACGTGCAGCGGCACCTGCGCCGACTTGCCCATCGCGCCGATGAAGAGGCAGACGCAGACCAGCGTGATCGCCGAGACCGTCCACTCGGGCGAGAGCGCGAGCGTCTGCTGGGCGATCATCGGCGCCGCGGCGAAGGCGGACTTGTAGTCGAGCGCGCCGGTGAAGTAGACCACGCCCGCGATGCCGAGCACGAAACCGAAGTCGCCGACGCGGTTGACGAGGAAGGCCTTGAGGTTGGCGAAGATGGCGCTCGGCCGCGTATACCAGAAGCCGATCAGCAGGTAGGAGACGACGCCCACCGCTTCCCAGCCGAAGAAGAGCTGCAGGAAGTTGTTGGACATCACCAGCATCAGCATCGCGAAGGTGAACAGCGAGATGTACGAGAAGAACCGCTGGTAGCCCGGGTCGTCGTGCATGTAGCCGATGGTGTAGACGTGCACGCAGAGCGACACGAAGGTCACCACGCACATCATCAGCACCGACAGCGGGTCGATGAGGAACCCGACCTCCATGCGGATGCCGTCGCTCACCGCCCAGGTGTAGACGGCGCCGTCGAACGCCGGCACCTGCCCCGTGAGCAGCTGCCATGCGACCTGCGCCGAGAGCAGGAACGCGGCGCCCACCGCCGCGATGGTCACGACATGCGCGGCCGTGCGGCCGACAAGCCGGCCGAACAGACCGGCGACGATGGCCGCGGCGAGCGGCAACAGGGGGATGGCGAGCAGTGCGGTCTTGTCCATGTCTTCTGCCTCGGCCCTGCGCTCAGCCCTTCATGGTGTCGAGGTCTTCGACGTTGATGCTGCGCCGCTCGCGGAACAGCACGACCAGGATGGCGAGGCCGATCGCCGATTCGGCGGCGGCCACGGTCAGCACGAAGAACACGAACACCTGGCCGTCGAGGTCGCCGAGGAAGCGCGAGAACGACACGAAGCTGAAGTTGACGGCGAGCAGCATGAGCTCGATGCACATCAGCAGCAGGATCACGTTCTTGCGGTTGAGGAAGATGCCCGCCACCGACAGCGAGAAGAGCACCGCCGACAGCGTGAGCATGTGCTGCAGGGTGATCATGCCGCACCGTCCTTGCCGACGTCCTTGACGATGCGCACGCGGTCCTCGCGGCGCACCGCCACCTGCTTGGCGACGTCCTGGGCCTTGAGCCCCGGGCGGCGGCGCATGGTCAGCGCGATGGCGGCGACGATGGCGACCAGCAGCAGCATGGCCGCGAGCTCGAATGGATAGACGTACTGGGTGTAGAGGACCTCGCCGAGCGCGCGGGTGTTGCTGTAATCGGCCGGCAGCGGCGGCGCCCCCTGCGTGGCGTCGATGCCGAGGCCTTTGACCCAGTAGACCGAGACCATCTGCGCGATGACGACGAGCGCGGTCAGCGCGCCGAGCCCGGCATACCGGGTGAAGCCGCTGCGGACCTCCTCGACGTTGATGTCGAGCATCATCACCACGAACAGGAACAGCACCATCACCGCGCCCACGTAGACCAGCACCAGCACGATGGCGAGGAACTCGACCTCGATCAGCAGCCACAGCGCCGCGCTCGTGAAGAACGCGAGCACCAGCGACAGCGCCGAATGCACGGGGTTGCGGCTGAGGATGACGCCCAGCGCCGCGGCGACCAGCACCGCGGAGAAGGCATAGAAGAGGATCTGGACGAACATGCGCTCGGGTGCCCCGTCAGCGGTAAGGCGCGTCGGCCGCCTTGTCGGCGTCGATCAGCGCGGCATAGCGCTCGCCCACGGCGAGCAGCTTGTCCTTGGACATGATGTTCTCGCCGCGGCTCTCCATGTGGTACTCGTGGATGCGCGTCTCGACGATGGCATCGACCGGGCAGGCCTCCTCGCAGAAGCCGCAGTAGATGCACTTGAAGAGGTCGATGTCGTAGCGCGTGGTGCGCCGCGTGCCGTCGTCGGCGACATCGGACTCGATGGTGATGGCGAGCGCCGGGCAGACCGCCTCGCAGAGCTTGCAGGCGATGCAGCGCTCTTCGCCGTTCGGGTAGCGGCGCAGCGCGTGCAGGCCGCGGAAGCGCGGCGACTGCGGGGTCTTCTCCTCGGGGTAGTTGACCGTGACCTTGCCGCGGAAGAGCGTCCGCGCGGTCACGGAGAGCCCCGTGAGCAGTTCGGTGAGCAGGAAGGTCTTGACGAGGCTGCGCATCAGTTGGCGCTCCAGGGGCCGATGCCGTAGTGGACCATCAGGGCCTCGACGGCGATCCAGACGAGCGTCACCGGGATCAGCACCTTCCAGCCGAGGCGCATGATCTGGTCGTAGCGGTAGCGCGGGAAGGTCGCCCGGTACCACATGAAGCAGGTCAGGAAGAAGAAGAGCTTGAGGAAGAGCCAGTGGAAGCCGGGCTGCGCCAGCGGGTTGTCGGCCGCCAGGATGCCCTCGAAGGGCGACAGCCAGCCGCCGAGGAAGAACACCGCGGTCAACGCCGAGATGAGGATCATGTTGGCGTATTCGGCGAGGAAGAACAGCGCGAACGCGATGCCGGAGTATTCGACGTGGAAGCCCGCGACGATCTCGGATTCGCCCTCAGCGACGTCGAAGGGCGCGCGGTTGGTCTCGGCGACGCCCGCGATCAGGTAGACCACGAACAGCGGGAACAGCCAGATGAAGAACCAGTCGCCCACCCCGCCCTGCTGGGCGCGCACGATGTCGCCGAGGTTGAGCGTGCCGGCCGCCATCACGACACCGACGAGCGCGAAGCCCATCGCGATCTCGTAGGCGACGATCTGCGCGGCCGAGCGCATCGCGCCGAGGAAGGCGTACTTGGAGTTCGCGGCCCAGCCCGCCAGGATGATGCCGTATACGCCGACCGAGGTGAGCGAGAGCACGTACAGCAGTCCCGCGTCGATGTCGGCGATGACGAGCCGCGGGTCGAGCGGCATCACCGCCCATGCGGCGAAGGCCGGGACGAGCGTGATGGCGGGCGCGACGCGGAACAGCCACTTGTTGGCCTTGGAGGGCAGCACGACCTCCTTGAGCAGCAGCTTGATGACGTCGGCGAAGGGCTGGAAGATGCCGGGCAGCAGCCCGAAGATGCTGCCGACGCGGTTCGGGCCCTTGCGCAGCTGCATCCAGCCGATGACCTTGCGCTCCCAGAGCGTGGTGAACGCGACGGAGAGGATCAGCGCGACGGTGACGACGAGGATCCAGAACGTCGCCTGCGCATAGGCCGGCAACGTGCCCCAGAGCTCGAGCAGGCCGCTCACGGCTTGGCCCCCGCGTCCATACCGGCGGGCTCGCCGGAGGCGAGCGCGATGTTCGTGGCCTGCAATGCCGGGCTGCGGCGCAGCACGGCGTCTATCGCATACATCGGGATGTCGAGCGCGGCCGCGGACAGCGCCTCGGCCGTCGCGGCGGCGGCGGGCAGCGCCGGCAACGCGGCGACCGCGACCGGGGCCGTGGCGCCCGCGGAATCGAGCGTGGCGCGCAGGCGGTCGCGCACCTGCTCGGAGGATGCGTCGTCGAAGCCCTGCAGCTGCAGCAGGTTGCCGAGCACGCGCAGGATCTTCCAGCCGGGGCGAGCCTCGCCCGGCGGCGCGATGGCGCCCGGGTGGCTCTGCCAACGGCCTTCGAGGTTCACGTAGGTGCCCGAGGTCTCGGCGAACGCGCCCATCGGCAGCAGCACATGGGCGTGGCGCAACAGCTCTTCGCCGGCGAACGGCGTGAGCGCGACGACGCAGGCGGCCTGGCCGAAGGCCGACTCCGCCGCGGCCGGGTCGGCGAGGTCCTTGGAGTGCTCGATGGCGCCGACCAGCAGATAGGCGCGCTGCGGCGCGCGCAGCATGGCGAGCGTGTCGAGGCCCTGGGCGGCGGCGCCGTCCGCGCCGCGATGCGGGACCGCTCCGGCGAGCCAGGCGCCGGTCGCGTTGCCGCCCTCGGCGAGCACGCCGAGCCTGGCGCCGGCGAGGCGCGCCGTCTCCGCGGCGAGCGCGTGCAGCTCGGCGAAGGCCGGATGGCGCAGCGCCATCGCGCCGACCCACACCGCACGGCGATCGCCGGTGCAGAGCGCGCGGGCCGCGGCGCGATGCGCGTCGTCGGGCGTGACGCCCGCGACCAGCGCGCCGAACTGCGCGCCGAGGGCGCCGCCTGCGGCCTCGGCGGTCGCGACCGCGAGGGCCGCGAGCTCGCGCGTCCAGTGCGCGGCGTCCGCCACGAGCTGCGCGGCCACCGGGAAGCGGTAGTCGCGCGCGGCGAAGTCGAGGAACGCGACCTGGGCGCGGGCGCGGCCGGGGGTGGCTGCACGGTCGGTGGCCTGACGGCGCTGATCGTCAACGCGCCACTGTCTGCCAGCGCGCTGCCGCCGGCGAGCTGCACCGTACCCGACGTGATGGTGGTGCCGCCGCTGTACGTATTCGCTCCGGACAGCACCACGGTGCCGGCGCCCGTCTTGGTCAGCGCACCAGCTCCGGCGAGGATCGCGCTGACAGCGCCGTCCT
>RFTM01000154.1 GCA_009923475.1 Gammaproteobacteria bacterium
GCCGCCGCGCTGCGCGCGGCGCTGTCGCCGTCTGCTGCGACGCGCCTGCGCCGTCTCGACGTCGTGTGGGAGACCGCCTCGATCGCGAGGCCGTCCGCGCGCAAAGCCTCGATCGCTTTCCAGACCGCGCTGCGCGTGACCCCGGCCTGCGCCGCCAGCGACTCGCCCGGATGCACCGCGCCGTCGGCCAGCATGGCGAACACCCGCTGCGCGAGCCGGTCGGTCACGCGCGCCCGCGCAGGCGGCCGAGCAGCCACAGCCGCTTGGCGCGCGGCTCGGTGCCGGCGCGCATGCGCGCCAGGTTGGCGCGATGCGTCCAGAGCACGAGCAGCGCGCAGGCGACGCCGAAGCCGAGCAAGGGCGGCAGCGCCGACGCATCGATGATGCCTTGGCGCGCGGCGAGCAGCGCCATCAGCGGCAGCGCCGCGCTCGCGACGATCGAGCCGAGGCCCACCATGCCGGACAGCATCATCATCACGAGCCACACCCCGAGCACGCCGGCGAGCAGCAGCGGCGAGACCGCGAGCAGCGTGCCGAGCAGCGTCGCGACGCCCTTGCCGCCGCGGAAGCCGTGGAACACCGGATAGACGTGGCCCAGGACCGCGGCGAGACCGCAGCCCACCGCGAGCCAGGTCGTGCCGGGTCCGCCGAGGACGCGCACGGCGATCCAGGCCTTGAGCACGTCGATGACCACCACGCCGAGCGCGAACGCCGGCCCCTGGGTGCGCAGCGCGTTGGTGCCGCCCGCGTTGCCGCTGCCCTGGGTGCGGATGTCGACGCCGCGCAGCCGCCCGAGCAGCAGCGCGCCGTTCAGCGAACCGAGGAGATAGGCGCCGATGAGGCGCAGCAGCGGTGCGAGCAGAGGGTCCATGCGCGCCCCAAGCTTACCGCCGCGGGGGGGCCGGAGTCTCGCGGCGCCGGGCCCGAGGGTGCAGAATGCGGGCCCATGACCGACCGCATCCCGACCCTCAGCCTGCGCGATGCCGACAGCCCGGCGTTCGTCGCGGCCCTGGGCGAGGCCTACACGCGCTACGGCTTCGTGATCATCGCCGACCACGGCATCCCGCAAGGGCTCATCGACCGCTTCCTCGGCCTCTACAAGGCCTTCTTCGCCTGGCCGGAACCGGACAAGCGCCGCTACCACGTCGCGGGCGGCGGCGGCGCGCGCGGCTACACGCCGTTCGGCATCGAGACCGCGAAGGGATCGGCCCACCACGACCTCAAGGAATTCTGGCACGTCGGGCGCGAACTGCCGCCCGGGCACCCGTACAAGCGCTACATGGCGGACAACGTCTGGATCGACGGGCTGCCCGGCTTCCGCGAGACCAGCATCGAGATGTTCGAGACCTTCGACCGCACCGGACGGCGCCTGCTGGCGGCGATCGCTCGCGTGCTCGGCCTCGCGCCCGATTTCTTCGAGGACAAGGTCCAGCTCGGCAACAGCGTGCTGCGCGTGATCCACTACCCGCCGATGCCGCCGCAGCCGACCGAGAGCGTGCGGGCCGGCGCCCACGAGGACATCAACGTCATCACGCTGCTGCTCGGCGCCGAGGAGCCCGGCCTGCAGGTGCTGACCCGCCAGGGCGAGTGGCTCGCGGCGAACCCCGCCCCGGGCTCGATGGTGGTGAACGTCGGCGACATGCTGCAGCGGCTGACCAACGGCGCGCTGCCCTCGACGACCCACCGCGTGGTCAACCCCGCGAGCGACCGCGCGCGGCACGCGCGCTTCTCGATGCCCTTCTTCCTGCACTTCAACCCGGACTTCCCGATCGCGGCGCTGCCCTCCTGCACCGGCCCCGGGCGGCCCGAACCGCTGCCGCCCATCCTCGCCGAGGAATACCTGCAGGAGCGGCTGCGCGAGATCAAGCTCAAGTGACCGGGCGCTGAACGCCATGGCCAAGCTGTACTTCTACTACTCGACCATGAACGCGGGGAAATCCACCGCCTTGCTGCAGGCCTCGCACAACTACGGCGAGCGCGGCATGCGCACGCTCGTCTACACCGCGAAGCTCGATGACCGGGCCGGCGGCCGTATCGCCTCGCGCATCGGCATCAGCGCCGAGGCGCGGCACTTCATGCCCGGGCAGGACCTGCATGCCGAGATCGCGGCGGAGCATGCCGCGGCCCCGCTCGCCTGCGTGCTGGTCGACGAGGCCCAGTTCCTCACCCGCGCCCAGGTCACCGAGCTCGCGCGGGTGGTCGACGGGCTCGACGTGCCGGTGCTCTGCTACGGCCTGCGCACCGATTTCCTGGGGCAGCTCTTCGAGGGCAGCGCGCAGCTGCTCGCCTGGGCCGACAACCTCGTCGAGCTCAAGACCGTCTGCCATTGCGGCGCCAAGGCCACCATGGTGGTGCGCGTGCGCCCCGACGGCCGGGTCGAGACCGCCGGCGCCCAGGTCGAGATCGGCGGCAACGACCGCTACGTCCCCCTCTGCCGCAAGCACTTCCGGCAGGCCTTGGAGACGGGTACCGCCTGACCCCCCTGTGGCTGCGGCGCAACGGCGCAACCCCGACCTGCCTCTGCAGGTGCGTCCGGGGCCGTTGCCGTAATACAATTCTCATGTCCCGCCCGGATACTCATGCGGCACCGGATGTCCGCCATCCGGCGTCCATCCCCCGTCAGGTTTTGCGAAACAGGGAGACCTTCATGCTTCTCAGGAAAATCGCCGCCGCCTTGGCGGTCGGTCTGTTGACCTTGAGCACCGGCCAGATCGCCGTCGCCCAAGAGACCACCTCCGCGCTGCGCGGCCAGGTGACCGACTCCGCCGGCAACGCCGTGTCCGGCGCCACGATCACCATCGTGCACGCGCCGACCGGCACGCGTTCGGTGCAGACCACCAACGCCGCCGGCATCTATGACGCGCGCGGCTTGCGCGTCGGCGGCCCGTACACGGTCGAGGTCTCCGCCGAAGGCTTCCAGCGCAAGAAGTTCGACGACGTGTTCCTGACCGTCGGCGAGACGGCGCGCCTGAACGCCGGCCTCGAGGGCGGCGTGCAGGAGGTCGTCGTGTCGGCTGCGGCCATCCGCGGCGCCAACGAGATCGGCGCGGCGACCAACCTCGACCGCGACCAGATCGACGCGATCGTCTCCATCAACCGCGACATCCGCGACCTCGCGCGCCGCGACCCCCTGGTCTCGGCCAACCTGCGCGGCGACGGCGGCATCTCGATCGCGGGCTCGAACCCGCGCACCAACCGCATCTCCATCGACGGCGTGCAGGCCCAGGACGACTTCGGCCTCAACACGGGCGGCCTGCCGACCCGCCGCGGCCCGGTCTCCATCGATTCGGTCGAGCAGTTCTCGGTGCAGTCGGTGCCGTTCGACGTCGAGAACGGCGACTTCCTCGGCGGCGCGATCAACGTCGTGCTGCGCCAGGGCACCAACGAGTACGGCGGCTCGGTGTTCGCCAACTTCCTCAACAAGGACCTCGTCGGCACCAAGATCCAGCAGACGACGGTCAAGACGCTCGTCAAGCAGGACAACTACGGCGCCACGCTGCGCGGCCCGATCATCCCGGACAAGCTGTTCTTCGCGCTCTCCTACGAGAACTACGAATCGGTGGACGTCACCTCCGTCGGCCCGGCCGGCGGCGGCTTCGCCACCAGCATCGTGGGCCCGGCCGGCACGCCGATGACGGAGGCCGAGATCGCCGCCGTCACCAACGTGTTCGCCAACACCTACCGGTCCAGCTTCCCGTTCGGCAGCATCCCGCAGACCAAGCCGATCACCGACGAGAAGTACACCGCACGCCTCGACCTCAACATCACCGATGACCAGCGCGCGACGCTCACCTACCGCAAGTCCAAGTCGGGCGTCATCCAGCGCACCAACCTCGGCACCACCAGCGCCGGCCTCGATTCGCAGTGGTACCTGACGGGCGAGAACGACGAGACCTACTCGCTGCAGCTCAACTCCGACTGGAGCGACGACTTCTCGACCGAGTTCCGGCTCTCGAACCGCGATTACACCCGCCTGCAGGAGCCGCCGGCCGGACAGGCCTTCGCCGACATCCGCGTCTGCTCGACGGCGACGGCGCTCGATGCGGCCGGCACCACCAACCAGCCGCTCACCTGCCGCAACGGGTCCAACTCCGTCGCCGTGGTGCGCTTCGGTCCGGACCAGTTCCGCCACGCGAACTTCCTGACCACCACCAACACGCAGGCCCAGCTGTCGGGCGAGCTCACGCTCGGCGCCCACCTCGTCAAGGCCGGTGTGCAGTACCAGCGCCAGAAGATCTTCAACCTGTTCCTGCCCAACAGCGACGGCACGTACTACTTCGACTCGATCGCGGACTTCACCAACGGCTTCGCGGGCGAGCTCATCTACCGCAACGCGCTGACGGGCAACCCGAACGACGCGGCGGCGAACTTCAAGTACGACACCACCTCGCTCTTCCTGCAGGACACCTGGGACGTCAGCGAGCCGCTGACCCTCACCTACGGCCTGCGGTACGACATGTATTCGGTGAAGGACAAGCCGGCCCTCAACCCGAACTTCGTCAACCGCTACGGCTTCAACAACCAGGAGACCTATGACGGCATCAACGTGCTGATGCCGCGCATCGCCTTCGACTGGCGCCCGACCGACACCGTCAAGGTGAGCGGCGGCCTCGGCCTGTTCTCGGGCGGCCTGCCGGACGTGTTCCTCTCGAACTCGTTCAGCAACACCGGCATCCTCGACAACACGCTGACCTTCCAGCGCTCGTTGACGGCGGCGAACGCCACCAGCCTCGCGGCCACCGCCGCGCAGGGCGGCGGCTTCATCACCGAGACCACCGGCGCCGTCAACTGCGCCGTCAACTCGGCGACCTGCCTCGCGGCGCTCAACGTGCCGGTCAACTCCGGGTTCGGCACCTCCATCCCGGCCAGCATCCAGACCGCGCTCGGCGGCTCCACGGTGCCGGTCACCTCGGAGACCAACTCGATGGTGCCGGGCTTCAAGATGCCCTCCGACTGGCGCACCAACCTCGCGGTCAACTGGGAGGTCGCCGACGGCTGGAACGTCAACGCCAGCGCGGTGTACGTGCGCACCAAGGACGGCCTCGCGTTCCGCGACATCCGCGCCCAGCCCCTGCTCGTGAACGGCCAGCGTGCGCTGACGCCTGACGGCCGCGTGCGCTACGACGG
>RFTM01000155.1 GCA_009923475.1 Gammaproteobacteria bacterium
AGCGCGGCGAGCAGTACATGAAGCGCGGCGCCGCGGGCGAGGGCGGCGGCGATGCGCGCGGCGAGTGGCTGGTGGTGCGCGAGGGCGGCCTGCGGTTCCGGGTCAACCTCGGCGAGTACCTCGACACGGGGCTCTTCCTCGACCATCGCATCACGCGCGCGCGCTTGGGCGCGGCTGCGGCGGGCAAGCGTTTCCTCAACCTCTTCGGCTACACGGGCACCGCCACCGTGCATGCCGCGGCGGGAGGCGCCCGTGAGACGACCACGGTCGACCTGTCGGCCACCTACCTCGAGTGGGCGCGGCTCAACCTCGGGCTCAACGGTCTCGACCTGCCCCCGCACCGGCGCGTCCAGGCCGACGTGCGCGAGTGGCTGCGCGAGGCGAGGTCGCGCGGCGACCGCTACGACCTCGTGTTCTGCGACCCGCCGACCTTCTCCAACAGCAAGCGCATGCAGGGCGTGTTCGACGTGCAGCGGGACCACGCGCACTTGGTCGACGATTGCATGGCGCTCTTGGCGGCGGACGGCTTGCTGGTGTTCTCGACCAACGCCCAACGGTTCAAGCTCGAGGCGGACCTGGCGGAGCGCTATCAGGTGAAGGACATCAGCCGGCAGACGCTGCCGGCCGACTATGCCCGCAACCCCCGGATCCACGCCTGTTTCGAGGTCCGGGCGCGGGTGTTGGCCGGGCCTCGGACAGCCGCGGGCCAAAGGTAGCGGTCCTGCGGCGGCTCTCGTATCGTGGGCGCATGGCTACCGTGCTGCGGGTCACCGCTCTTTTGATGCTGTTGCCGCTCGCGGCCTGCAGCCGTTCGGGCAAGGCGCCGGAGCCGGCCGCCGCGTCCATGACGGTCACGGTGGCCGAGGCCAGCCGGCGCAGCGTGGAGCGCGAGGTGGTGGCCTCGGGCTCGGTGGCGGCCTGGCAAGAGATCCCGCTGGGCGTCGAACTCACCGGGCTGCGCATCGCGACCGTGCTGGTCGAGCCGGGCGCGCGGGTCGAGGCCGGACAAGTGCTGCTGGAGCTCGACCGTCGCACCCTCGAGGTGCAGTCCCGGCAGGCCGAAGCGGCCCTCGCCCAGGCGCGTGCCAGCCTCGATCTTGCGACCGCGCAGGCCACCCGTGGCGAGTCGCTGCGCGCCCAGAACCTCATCTCCGCGGCCAACTTCGACGAGCTGCGCGCGAACCGCTCCAAGGCCGAGGCGCAACTCGCCTCCGCCGAGGCGGAGCGCGACTCCGCGCGCCTCAAGCTCGGTTTCGCCACCTTGCGCGCCCCCGACGCGGGCATCGTCTCGGCTCGCAACGCGCAGCCGGGCCAGATCGTCGCCGCGGGCACCGAGCTGCTGCGCCTGATCCGCCGCGGGCGGCTCGAGTGGCGCGCCGAAGTCGCCGAGACGGACCTGCCGCGCGTCAAGGTGGGCGCCGCCGTCGAGCTGCGCGCGCCCGACGGCACGCGGGTCGCGGGCAGCATCCGCGCCGTCTCGCCGGCCATCGACGCCAAGACCCGCTCCGCGCTCATCTACGCCGACCTGCCCGAGCCCGGTGCGCTGCGGGCCGGGATGTTCGCCGAGGGCCGCCTCGCCATCGGCACCGCCGAGGTCGGCGTCGTGCCCCGCGAGTCGGTGGTGTTCCGTGACGGCTATCCCTATGTCTTCGTGCTGGGCGAGGGCGACCGCGTGGCGCAACGCCGCATCGAGACCGGCGCCGCCCAGGGCGATTTCCTCGAGGTCCGTTCCGGGATCAAGCCCGGCGAGCGCGTGGTGGTGCGTGGCGCGGGTTTCCTCGGCGATCGCGACCTCGTCAAGGTGGTGGCCGGGAGCGCGGCGCAATGAGCCTGTCGCCGTGAGCCTGTCGCGTTGGGGCATCGCGAACCCGCTGCCCTCGCTGCTCGCCTTCGTCATCCTCACCATCGCCGGGCTGTGGGGCCTCCACAAGCTGCCGATCTCGCAGCTGCCCGACATCGCGCTGCCCTCGGTGCAGGTCACCGTGGGCCTGCCCGGCGCGACGCCCTCGATCCTCGAGACCGACGTCACGCGCAAGGTCGAGGACGCGATCGCGAGCATCGCCGACATCAAGAAGATCACGTCCTCGGTGAGCGAGGGCACCTCGGTCACCAAGATCGAGTTCGAGCTCGGCCGCGACATCGAGGCCGGCCTCGATGAGGTGCGCGATGCGGTGACCCGCATCCGCCGGGAGTTGCCGGCCGACATCGACGAGCCCGTGGTGCAGCGCCTCAACCTGGTCGGCGGCACGGTGATCGGCTACGCCGTGGCCTCGCAGCGCATGGGCCTCGACGAGCTGTCGTGGTTCGTCGACGACACGGTCACCAAGGCCATGTACGGCTTGCCGGGCGTCGGCTCGGTGAGCCGTTCCGGCGGCATCCAGCGCGAGGTCCGCATCGACCTGCGACCGGAGGCGCTGCAGGCGCTGGGCGTCACCGCGGGGTCCGTGTCCAACCAGCTCGCGCGGCTGCAGCTCGAGCGTCCGGGCGGTCGCACCGAGTCGGGCGGAGCCGAGCAGGCCGTGCGCACCGTCGCCGTGGTGCGCACCGCCGCCGACCTCGCCGACTACCCGATCTACCTGCCCGACGGCCGCAGCGTGCGGCTGTCGGCGATCGCCACCGTCACCGACGGCTCGGCCGAGCCGCGCTCGGCCGCCCTCCTGGACGAGCGGGCGGTGGTCGGTTTCTCGATGCGCCGCACCCGCGGGTCGAGCGAGGTCGACGTGGGGGAGGCGGTCCGCAAGGCCGTGGCCAAGTTGCAGGCCGCGCACCCGGAGGTCACCTTCACCGAGGTCGTCGCCAGCGTCGAGGACGCCAAGGCCTCCTACGATTCCTCCATGAGCATGCTGCTCGAAGGGGCGCTGCTGGCGGTGATCGTGGTGTGGCTGTTCCTGCGCGACTGGCGCGCCACCTGGATCTCGGCGATCGCCTTGCCGCTGTCCGTGATCCCCACCTTCGCGGTGATGTGGTGGCTCGGTTTCTCGCTCAACCTTCTGACCTTGCTGGCGCTCGCGGTGGTCATCGGCATCCTGGTGGACGATGCCATCGTCGAGGTCGAGAACGTCGCCCGCCACCGTGCGATGGGCAAGCCGCCGCTGCAGGCCGCCATCGACGCCACCGACGAGATCGGCATCGCCGTGATCGCGACCTCGGCCACCTTGGCCGCGGTGTTCGTGCCGGTCGCGTTCATGCCGGGCGTCACCGGCAAGTTCTTCCGCGAGTTCGGTTGGACCGCGGCCGCTGCGGTGCTGTTCTCGCTGCTGGTGGCGCGGCTGCTGACGCCGATGCTGGCGGCGCGCTTCATGGCGCATGCGCCGAAGGCCGCCGAGGACTCGCCGCTGATGGCGCGTTACCTGCGTTGGGTCGACCTCGCGCTGCATCACCGCCGCTGGGCGCTCGGGCTCGCGATGCTCACCTTCATCGCCTCGCTCGCGCTCATCCCTCTCATCCCGAAGACCTTCGTGCCCTCGACCGACGCCGCGCGCGTGCAGTTGCAGGTCGAGCTGCCGCCGGGCGCCCGCATGTCCGACTCGCTCGGCGTCGCGAAGGAGGTGCGCGCGCGGCTGCGCGCCGGCGTGCCCGAGATCAAGAGCGTGTTCACCTCCATCGGCGGCGACTCCAGCGAGACCATGAGCGGCGGCCTGAGCTTCCCCGAGGTGCGCCGCATCCTGCTCACCCTCGAGTTCCAGCGCGACCGCAAGCGCAGCACGCCCGAGCTCGAGAACGCGGTGCGCGGCTTGTTGCGCGAGCTGCCCGGCGTGCGCGTGCAGTTCTCCGCCGGCGGCCCCGGCGACCGCCTGACGCTGGGTGTCACGGGCAAGGACTCGGAGCAGCTCTCGCGCAGCGCGCGCGAGCTGGCGGCGGCCATCCGCGCGATCCCCGGTCTCGGCTCGGTGAGCACCTCGGCGGCGCTGCTGCGGCCGGAGGTCATCATCCGCCCCGACCCGGCGCGCGCCGCCGACCTCGGGGTCTCGACGGTCGACATCGCCGATGCCGCGCGCATCGCGACCAGCGGTGATGTGCGCCAACGCCTCGCCAAGCTCAACCTCGCCGAGCGCCAGGTGCCGATCCGCGTGCAGCTCGCCGGCGCTTCGCTGACCGACCCGGCGTTGCTGCGGCAGCTGCGTGTCCCGGGCGCGCGCGGGCCGGTGGCGCTGTCGGCGGTCGCCGACATCACCGAGGGCAGCGGACCGGCACGCATCGACCGCATCGACCGCGAACGCAACGTGACGGTCACCGCCGAGCTCAACGGCCAGCCGCTCGGCGACGTCATGTCGAAGGTGATGAAGCTGCCGGAGGTCCGCAACCTGCCCGCCGGGGTGCGCATCGTGCCGGCCGGCGACTCGGAGGCCTTCATCGAGCTGTTCGTCGGCTTCGCGGTGGCGATGCTCGCGGGGGTGGTGGCGGTCTATGTGGTGCTGCTGCTGCTGTTCCACAGCGCCACACAGCCGCTCGTCATCCTGGCGGCGGTGCCGCTCTGCGGCGGCGGCGCGTTCGGGTTGCTGCTGCTCACCGGCAATGCCTTGTCGCTGCCGTCGCTGATCGGCCTGTTGCTGCTCACGGGCATCGCCACCAAGAACTCGATCCTCATCGTCGACTATGCCGTTCTCGGCGAGGAAGCCGGCCTCTCGCGCGACCAGGCCCTCATCGAAGCCTGCCGAAAGCGGGCGCGGCCGGTGCTGATGACCACCATCGCGATGGGCGCCGGCATGCTGCCGATCGCCCTCGGCCTGGGCGCGGACGGCGGTTTCCGCACGCCGCTCGGCGTGTCCGTGATCGGCGGCCTCATCACCTCGACGCTGTTGTCGCTGATCGTGGTGCCTGCGGCCTATTCCTTGGTGGCCGAGATGACGGACCGTTTCCGCGCGCGCATGGGATGGGCGCCGCGCAAGGCCGCCGCCGCCGCGCCGGCTCCGGCGGCGACCTCGACCTAGGCCCGACCTGAAGCCCGACCTAGAGCAGGTCGCGCATCCGGTACCACAGCATCGCGAGCACGAGCGCGGGCGCCGTCGATCTCATCACCAACAAACGCACCATCACCACCAATGTTTTGATTGAGGACGGTGGCACCGTGGTGCTTGGCGGTCTGATTCAAGACACACAGACCGGTGGCGAACAGCGCG
>RFTM01000156.1 GCA_009923475.1 Gammaproteobacteria bacterium
GACGTCAAACCTGTCGCGGACGCCAACGGCGCGATCGCCGCGCGCATCGAGACGGAACTCAGCCAGATCGACGCGTCGCAGCGCGTCGCAGGCATCCCCGGTCTTCTCAAGCGGCGCTCCGTCACCGACGTCAACCTGCGAGCCGGCGAGACGCTGGTGATCGCAGGTCTGGCCAGCCGCCTTCGCAGCCTCGATGACTCCGGCGTACCTGGCCTTGCGCGCATGCCCGTGGCCGGTCGCCTGTTCGGGGTCCGCGGGCGGCGCAGCGAGGACACCGAGATCGTCATCTTCCTCACGCCGCGGATCGCGCAGTCTGTCGTCGCCGGCGCCGAGGAGGTGCCTGCCGGCCGCAGCGATGCCGAGCTGCTGCGTCGTGCGCGAGAGCGGACAGATGCCCTTGACGCTTCACGCCCCGGGAGCGCGCCGTGAGTCCCGGCCCGCGTCGCGAAGAGTTACCGGTGGGCGTCCACTTCGGCGGGCAGGCGCCCGAATGCGCCATCCGCCTGCGCGGCGCCGGCATCGCCCCGCGGCACCTGCGCATCGAGATGGCCCCGGACGGCACTTATCGCCTCGCCGATCTCGGCGGTTCCGCCGGCACGCGCGTCAACGGGGAGCGCGTGGTGGTGGCCGCCGGGCTCGGCGGGGACGATATCCTGAGGGTCGGTGACACCGAGTTCACCGTGCATCTTGCGCCATCGCCGAAGGCGGGGCCGCTGCCGATGGCCGTCTGGCGACCTGACCGTCCGCCGTTGGCTGCGGATCGGGCGTCCGGCCTCTTCATCGAGGCGGCGAACCGGGCGCACCGCCAGTTGCTGCGGCAGCTCGACCTGCGGCGACGGGATGTCTCCGCCATGGATGATCGCGAATTGCGCGCGATCGCCACGGAACTGCTCCGGCCGATCGCGGAGGAGGAGGGCAGCCGCAGTTCGATCGACGCGTCGCAGTTGCATCGCTTCGTGCTCGACGAGGCATTGGGCCTGGGGCCGCTGGAGGCGCTGCTCGCCGACGACGACATCCGCGAGATCATGGTGAACGGCCCCGAGCAGATATTCGTCGAATCTGCCGGCAGGTTGCGTGCGACCGATGCGCGCTTCAGCAGCGAGACCGCCCTGCGCGGCATCGTCGAGAGGATCGTGACGCCGATCGGACGCAGGGTCGACGAGTCGTCGCCGATGGTGGACGCCCGCCTGCCCGACGGATCGCGGGTCAACATCGTCGTGCCGCCCCTCGCGCTGCGCGGCACGGCGTTGACCATCCGCAGGTTCGGTCGGTCGCGGCTCGGGGCCGCGCAGTTGCTGGAGCGCGGCACCTTGGACGAGGCGATGCTCGAGTTCCTGCGTTGCTGCGTGCTGCTGCGGCGCAACATGCTGGTGTCGGGCGGCACCGGCTCCGGCAAGACCACCTTGCTCAATGTCCTCTCCGCGTTGATACCTCCGGGCGAGCGGGTCGTCACCATCGAGGACTCCGCCGAGCTCGCCTTCGATCACGCCAACCTGGTCGCCCTCGAGACCCGCCCCCGCAACATAGAGGGGCGGGGTGAGGTCACGGTCCGTGACCTCGTCCGCAACGCGCTCCGCATGCGCCCCGACCGGCTCGTCATCGGCGAGTGCCGTGGCGGCGAGACGCTCGACATGTTGCAGGCGATGAACACCGGGCACGACGGCTCGCTCAGCACTGTCCACGCCAACAGTCCGCGCGAATTGCTGTCGAGGCTCGAGGTGATGGTGCTGATGTCCGGCGTGGAGCTTCCCTTGGCCGCCATACGCGAACAGATCGCGTCATCGGTGCATCTCATCATCCATCAGGCTCGCCTTTCCTGCGGGACGCGCCGCATTACGCACATCACCGAGATCACGGGTGTGACCGCGGGCGTGGTGCAGACCCAGGACATCTTCCGGCACACCACCGGACGCGGTTTCCACGCCACCGGGCACGTGCCGCAGTTCCTGGAGGGTCTGGGATCGGCGGCGGAAAGGCCGGACCTGCGCTTGTTCCGCGATCACGGCGGCTTGATGGGTGCCGCATGACGGCTTGGCCATCAGTCATGGCGGCCGCCGGGGTCGCGTCCTGCGCTGCGCTGGCTTCATGGATGATCCTGCGCGCCATCGCCGTGGCGGTCAGCGGGCACCATGAGAGGCTCGCGCAGCTGAACCGCGAGAAGTTCGAGGAGCTTTTCCTGTTCGTCGATACCCCGACGTTCCTGCGTTGGAACGCCGCGGTGACGCTCGTAGTCGCCGCGGCCGCAGCGCTGTCGTTCGGGCCGCTCGGCGTGCTCGTCGCTGGGGCGCTGGCCGCCGTGGCGCCGTCGGCGCTGCATCGTTGGTTGCGACGTCGCCGCTTGCGGGCCCTCGAGCGTCAACTCCCGGACGTCGCGGACTCGATCGCCGGCAGCCTGCGCTCCGGATCGGGTCTGGGCCAGGCCATCGCCCGCGTCGCTGCTCATCAGCCCGCGCCGGCCGCTCAGGAGTTCTCCCTCGTGCTGCGGGAGCACAGGCTCGGCGTACCGCTCGAGGAGGCCCTGGCGTCGTTCGCCACGCGCAGCGACCTGCGCGACCTGCACATGCTGGTCGCCGTGCTCGGCATCGCGCGCGATCTCGGCGGTGGTCTCGCGGGAGCGCTCGACCGGTTGGCCGCGTCCATGCGTCGTCGGCTGGCCATGGAGGACCGCATCCGTGCGCTCACGTCACAGGGGCGCCTCCAAGGGATGGTGATGGGGGCCTTGCCTTTGGCGCTCGGCGCCGTGCTGACCGTGCTGGAACCCGAGCAGATGAGCAGGTTGTACTCCGAGCCGCTCGGTTGGTTGACGCTCGGCGGCATCGCACTGCTGGAGCTCGGCGGCTTCTTGTTGTTGCGCAAGATCGTGCGGATCGAGGTCTGAGCATGGCGCCCTCCATCGATCTGCCCTCGACCGTATTGTCGATCGGGATCGCGGTGCTCGCCGCATCCGCAAGCATCGGCGCCTCGATCGTCGTCGTGCGGATGTGGCAGGCCTGGTCGTCGAGCCTCATGGCCGGGCGTCGTCTGGCGCGGAGCACGCAGGGCCTTCCAGCTCCGCTGCGGCTGCTGCTGCCCGTTGCGATGCCCCTCGCAGACTTCCTGGGTCCTCGGTTGCCGCTGCGCCTGCGGGAAGGCCTGCAGCGTCGTCTGCGTCGGGCCGGCCTGGACGAAGAGTTGCTGCCGCAGCACTGGTCGGCGGTGCTGGTCGTCGCAGCGACGTCGGCGGGCGTCATCTCGGCAGCGGCGTTCGGTCCGGTCGCGGCGGTTTTCGCGGCGGTGGCAGGTGCATGCCTTCCGGTCGCTTGGCTGCGGGACCGGATGGCCCGTCGCCGGAACGAGGTCATCCGTGACCTGCCGGTCTATCTCGACATGGTGACCTTGTCGCTCGAGGCCGGCGGTTCCTTGGGGGTCGCGCTGAAGGTCGCCACCGAACGGGCGCCGGA
Source organism: Gammaproteobacteria bacterium (assembly GCA_009923475.1). GTDB lineage: Bacteria > Pseudomonadota > Gammaproteobacteria > Steroidobacterales > Steroidobacteraceae > UBA964. Next base: position 3,441 of record RFTM01000156.1, read on the forward strand.
AAGCGCGCTCCGCGCGGCGTTCTTGCGCGCGCAGGGCGACCTGCGGGCCGGACGCAGCCGCGCGGAAGCCCTCACAGCGCTCGCCGATCGGCTCGACGTGCCGGCGGTGCGTCCGCTGGTCGCTGCGCTCGTCCAGTCCGAGTCGACCGGTACGAGCCTCGCCACCGTGCTACGGGCGCAGGCGGATCAACGCATGGAAGAGCGCTTCGCCCGCGCGGAAAGACTCGCCCTCGAGGCGCCGGTCAAGATGCTCGCGCCGCTCGTGCTCTGCATCTTCCCATGCACCTTCATCATCCTCGGGTTCCCGTTGCTGATGCGCTTCCTTGGAGGCCCGTGACCTGATGGACCGCATCTGCCGCCTGGACATCGAGGGCAAGCCGAGCGAGCTGCGCGTCGCCGTCGCGATGCGGTGGTGGTCGCGCGCGCGTGGATTGTGGCCGGGGACCCGCTGGCCCGCGTACGACATCCTCAAGCTGCCGCGATGTCGTGCGATCCACACGTTCGGGATGCGGGTGCCGCTCGACGTGGTGTTCAGCGATGCCGCCGGCCGGATCACCTCGGTCCACCACTCCCTGCGCCCGTGGCGGGTCGCGCGAGACGGATCGGCATGCAGCGTTTGGGAGATGCGCGCCGGCGCGGCGCGGGAGCTCGGGCTGCGGGTCGGCACGCGGATCGGCGCTGTCGACCGGATGCGCGGTGCGACCGCTGTCGAGTTCCTGCTCGCCGCGATGTTGGTGGTCATCCCCCTGGCGTTCCTGGTGCTGGAGATGGCGCAGCTCGCCGCAGCGCGCCACCTGCTGCGTCATGCGGTATCCGAAGCGGCGCGCCAGGCATCCGTCGCAGAGCTCTCGGAGAGCGCGATCCGTCGGTCCTTGGGGTTCGGACTGCTGCCGCTGTTCGTGCCGCTGGACGCGCGCGCCGCCCTCGCCGGCGGAACGGATGGTCCTTCCATCGACCCACGATCTCTCGAACGCGGCATGGAGGGCCTTGCCAGGGCTTATGCGCAATCTTTCAGGCCCGATCTCGCGCAGGTGGGGTTGGAGCCGCTGGACACGCGCGGTCGCGTGTGGCGTCTGCGGGTCAGATATTGCCGGGAGTTGTATCTGCCCCTGGTGCGCGGGTTCGTCCCCGCCTTGCTCCGTTTCGGCACCGCCTCGATGTTCGATCAAGCCTGCTACGCGCGGGACCGCATGCCGATCGAGTCGTGGTCGTTGGTCTTGCGCCGTGACACCGCGGTCCGATCCGCCGACGAGATGCCGACCGCGCCGCCGTCACCGACCGCTCCGATACCTGCGGCCGGCAGACCTCCGGTCTCAACACGCCGGAGCGAGTCGAGGAAGTGGCGCATCTCCTTTTCGCCAGCGAGCACAGGGCCGGCGAGCAGCGCGAGGGTGCAGAGTGTGCGGAGGATCACAGCGTCACCTCCTCGGCGATCAGTTCATCCACGCGAGTCCACGGGAAGTTGTGCCGCAGCGCCGGCGGGAGCTCGATGCGATAGTCGGTGCTCGCTGGCATCTCAATCAAGTGCAGGGCGAAAAGGTTATCCGACCAGATCTCGAGCAGTTCGGCATCTGAGAAGCTATCGACCTCGCGGTCGGCGAGT
>RFTM01000157.1 GCA_009923475.1 Gammaproteobacteria bacterium
CGCACAACCGCAGCGAGGAGGTCGAGGGTCTTTACCTCGTCGGCGCGGGCACGCATCCCGGGGCGGGGTTGCCGGGCGTGGTGTCCTCGGCGCGCATCCGCGGCCGTAGAGCGACCCGCCGCTGCCCGGGAACAACCGCTCCCAGTCCTGCGGCCGCGTCACGACGCCCGCACGGTCGGCCACCTCGAGCCCGCAGTCGCGCAGCAGACCGAACGCGTCCTGCCCGATCGCCGCGAGGCGCTCGTCGTCGATGCCGCCGCGGTCGCCGTCGGCCGGCGCATTGACGAGCATCAGCAGGCGCTCCGGCGTCCCGGCCGCAACGCCTCCATCGAGCGCTGCCGTGTCGTCGGCATGCCGGTCCTGCGCGCAGACATAGACGGTGGGCGCCGCGGTGACGGTCCGACGCCGGAAGATCGCGTCGAACTCCGCCGGATAGTCGTCGCCGAAGAACACCGTGTGATGCGCGAGCGGGAAACCGCGGGTCGCGGTCCGCAGGCACCAAGTGATGGCGGACAGGGCGCGCTGCGACGGTGCGGTCGAGGGCAGGGCGCCGCGCAGTCCCGCGCCGAGCGACCCTTGCGCGAGCGCCGCGACGTCGCCGTTGAACACCACTGCGTCGGCCGCCAACTCCTCGCCGGAAGCGAGCACCACGCCCGTGACGCGGCGGCCCTGCAGCCGCAAGCGCTCGACATGCGTGCCGTAACGGTAATCCGCCCCCAGCGAACGGCCGAGCCCTTCCAGGGCCCGGGCGACACGGTGCATGCCGCCTGCGACGCGCCATACACCCTGCTGCTCCACGTGGGCGATCAGCATCAGCGTGGCGGGCGCCTCGAGCGGCGAGCTGCCGACGTAGGTCGCGTAACGCGCATAGAGCTGGCGCAGCCGCGGGTCACGGAACTGCGCGCCCAAGGTCTGCCACAGCGTGCGCCACGGCGCGGTGCGCCACATCGCTCCGAGCCCGCGCGGCCCGAGACGCGCCACGAGCTCGGCGGGCGAGGGGCGCTGCGCCTCCATGAACGCGCCGCGCAGCGCGGCATGCAGCCCGCCGCTGCGCGCGAGGAAGTCGCGGTACGCGCGGGCGTCCGCAGCGCCCGCGAACTCGCCGATGGCGGCGGCGGAGCGTTCGACATCGGCGTGCAGGTCCAGCATGCCCCCTTGCCGCCAGGCGTGGCGCGCGAGCAGCGTCGCGGGGAGGAGGTCGAGATGGTCTTCGAGACGCTGGCCGGCATCGGCGAACAGCGACGCGAACACGCTGCGCAGGGTGAACACGGTGGGCCCGCCGTCGATGCCCGCATCGCCCACCCGCACTTCGCGCAGCTTGCCGCCCGGCGCCGCCGCGCGTTCGAGCACGGTGACGCGGCGGCCTGCGCGCGCGAGGTCGACCGCCGCAGCGAGGCCGCCCATGCCGGCGCCGACGACGATGACGCGATGCACGCGGCGGATGCGCGCCGTCAGGCGCGCGACGGGGCGTCCGCGGCGTGCGCGGGACGGCGCGAGGCGGGCATTCGCGCCACCGCGAGGCGTTGGTGGATGATGATCGACAGGCCGACCACGAGCGGTATCGCCCAGAGCCCCGGATGCAGCGCGAGCTCCGGGAAGGTCCGCACGGCGCCGAAGGCGAAGAACGCGGTGTACACCGAGATGCCGGCGCCCACCAGGGCCTTGAGGTGCTCCTTGAGCCAGTCGAGCGGACCGGGATGCGCTCGATAGAGGAACCAGAGATTGGTGCCGACGGTGGCGAGGCCGATCGCCGGCATGCCGAGCATCAGCGGCAGGTCGGCGAGCCAGGCCTGCAGGATGCAGTTGACCGAGGCCGCGACCAGCAGCGCCTGCAGCGCGAGGTTGCGCCACTCGCGTTGCGGCGCGCGGTCGGCCTTGTGGCGCACGGTCTGCCACCCGTACCAGGCGAGGTTGATGGTGAGGATGGCGAGGCCCTGCATCATCCAGCCGAAGATGCCGCGGATCCAGGTGGCGCCCGCCCCGACGAGATGCGGGTGGGTGGCGAGCGGGTCGATGAGCGTGCAGGCGCTGATGCCGATGGCGGCGGTGCCGGTGGCGAGCATGGTCCAGGTGAACACCTTGCCCCAGCGCTTGTGGGCGACGCCGCCCTTGCGCCCGATGACCGGCACCCAGAACGCGACGAGCCCCACGCTGCCGAAGGCGATATGCAGCGCGACGAAGGCCTTGAAGGCGACGGGCACCAGCGATTCCATGCCTGACCATGCTGCGCCCGCGTCGCGCGGCTTGTCAAAGACGCCCTTCACGCCGCAGCCGTCTGGCGGTAGGGTAAGTGCACCATGTATCGCCCGCCCCGGCCCACGCCGCTCGCCGCCGTCATCTCGATGCTGCGCATGGCGGTGCGCGGCGGCGGCGACCTGATGAGCCTGCTGCCCGCCAAGGCCTACCGGGTGCGCGCGGGATGGCTCGGTTATTCGCGCCGCGGCATCCTCATCGTCAACGATCCGGAGCTGCTGCGCGATGTGCTCACGGATCCCTCCGGCATCTACCCGAAGAACGACCTGATGGCCGGCGCGCTCGAGCCGCTGGTCGGCAACTCCATCTTCGTCTCGCACGGCGACGTGTGGCGCCGGCAGCGCCGCATGATCGACCCGGCGTTCTCGCACATGCGGCTCGGCAAGGCCTTCGTGTCGATGTCGGCCGCGGTCGACGACTACGAGCAGCGGCTCGACGCGCACTGCGCGTCGGGCGAGCCGTTCTCGCTCGACCTCGCGATGAGCCACCTCACCGCCGACATCATCTGCCGGACGGTGTTCTCGACCTCGCTGCGCTCGCAGACGGCGGTCGACGTGTTCGAGTCGTTCACGGTCTTCGAGCGCACCTGCGCGCAGGTCGAGTTCAAGCGGCTGGTCTTCGACAAGCCGTTCGCGGCGATCCCGCAACATCCGGAGGTGCTCGCGGCCTGCGAGCGCATCCGCCACCACCTCGGCGAGCTGGTCGACAGCCACCTCGGTCGCGCCGGCGAAGCGGGCGAGGGCGGCGCCGCCTGGGACGACATCGCCGCCGAGGTCATCGCCGCCCGCGACCTCGCGACGGGCGAGGGCTTCACGCGCAAGGAGCTGCTGGACCAGTTGGGCGTGATGTTCCTCGCCGGCCACGAGACCACCGCGAGCGCGCTCATCTGGACCTTCATGATCCTCGCGCTGCAGCCGCAGGCGATGGCGCGGGTGCGCGCCGAGGTGGACGCGGTGGGCGAGGGCCCGCTTGCGCTCGAGCAGGTGCGGCGCATGGCCTTCGTGCGCAACGTGTTCCGCGAGACGCTCAGGCTCTACCCGCCCATCCCGTTCATCCCGCGGGTCGCCGCCGAGGACGCCGTGATCGGCGGACATCGCGTGAAGCGCGGCACCATGCTGATGATCGCGCCCTGGACCATCCACCGCCATCGCGATCTCTGGAAGGATCCTGACGCCTTCGACCCGGACCGCTTCTCGGCCGAGCGCGAACACGAGCTGGTCCCCGGCGCCTACCTGCCGTTCGGGCTCGGTCCGCGGGTATGCATCGGCGCGGGCTTCGCGCAGCTCGAGGCGAGCCTCATCCTCGCGCGGCTGTGCCGTCGATACGACTTCGAGGTCCTCGAGGCGGACCGCATCCGGCCGGTCGCCCGGTTGACCACCCGTCCGGAGAGGCAGTTGATGTGCCGCGTGCGGCGCAGGGCGGCCGCGTGACCGGGCCCACCGTGCTGCTGACCTTGGGGCGTCTGCCGAAGGCGCTGGAGGTGGCCCGCGCGCTGCATGGCGCGGGCTGCCGGGTGATCGTCGCCGAACCCTTCAAGCGGCATCTCACCGGCGCGTCGCGCGCGGTGGCCCGCAGCGTCGTCGTCTCCTCGCCGGTCGCGGACCGCGAGGCCTACCTCGGCGAGCTCGCGGCGCTGGTCGCGGCCGAGGGCGTGTCGCTGGTGCTGCCCGTGTCCGAGGAGATCCTGCACGCCTCGCTGCTGCGCGACCGCCTGCCCGCGGGCGTGCGTCTCGCGGCGATGCCGCACGGGTCCCTGCTCGCGCTGCACGACAAGCTCTCGTTCGCGGCGGTGTGCCGCGCGGCGGGCGCAGCGGCGCCCGAGACCTTCGCGCTCGGCGATCCGCGCGCGACGGAGCTCGCCCGGCGCACGCGCACGGTGGTGAAGCCGCTGTTCTCCTGTTCGGGGCGCGGGGTGCGCTTCCTCGCCGCCGGCGACGCGCTCCCGCCCGCCGACGAACCGGCCTTGGTGCAGGAGTTCTGCGCCGGGCAGGTGCTCAGCACCTTCAGCCTGGCGCGCGAGGGCGAGGCGCGCATCACGGTCACCTACCGGGGCGCGGTGATGCAGGGCACGGTGGCGGTCTGCTTCGAACGCATCGACACGCCGCCCGCGGTCGAGGCCTGGGTGGGCGCGATGCTGCGGCACACGCGCTTCGACGGCTTCGTCTCCTTCGACCTCGTGCAGGACGCGGAGGGCGTCATCCGCGGCATCGAGTGCAACCCGCGCGCGACCAGCGGCATCCATTTCGTGGAGCCCGCCGACCTCGCCGCGGCGCTGCTCGATCCGCAGTCCCGGCGGCCGCTGCGTTTCAAGGAAGGCCGGCTGATGCAGCAGTTCTATCCTTGCCTCACCGAGACGCAGCGCACGATGTTCGCCGCGGGCCCGTTCCGCGAGAACCTGCGTTGCCTGCTCGCGGCGCGCGACGTCACGTGGTCGGCCCGCGACCCGTGGCCGCTGGTGTCGCAGCCATGGACGTCCTGGCCCATCATCGAGATGGCGATGCGCCGGCGCTGCACCTTCGGCGAGGTCGCGATGCTCGACCTCGCCTGGAGCGGGGCGTAAAGTGGCGCGCATGTCGCCCGGCGCCGACACGCTCCCGCCGCTCGCGTCGCGCGCCGACATCGAGGCCTGCCGCGCCGCGATCCGCGTCGGCTCGCGCACCTTCCACGCCGCCTCGCACCTGCTGCCGGTGCGCGTGCGCGAACCGGCGCTCGCGCTCTACGCCTTCTGCCGCGAGGCCGACGACCTCATCGACGGCAGCGACCGGCCG
>RFTM01000158.1 GCA_009923475.1 Gammaproteobacteria bacterium
GTTGACCGTGTTCAGCTTGTCGAGGGCATCAGCCGTGATCGTGGAGATGGGGCTGTTGGAGCTTAGGTCAGGACGCGCGATGCGCGTACCGGTGACGGTGACTTCCTCGAGCTTGTCCTGCGCCATCGCCGGGCCAGCGGCCGCGATGACGGCGACGCCGGAGAGGATCTGGGCGATGCTGCGCTGCACGATCGGGTTGCTTGAATTCATTAGAGTGCGTTCTCCCATGTGGCAAAACAGCCGGGACCCCGGTCCCGACCGCCTTTGTTGGTGGCGGTACATTACGCTTGTGCGGCAAATCCCGTCAACTTTCGATGACTGTCGCCAAAAAGAGACATCCGCCTAGCGGTTGAAGGCGACCCGCGTTCCGTCCCGAAGATCAGTGGACGGGAACAGCACCACCCGGTCCCCCGCTGCGAGCCCCCCGGTGACGACCCGGTGTGCGGCATCCTGGATGCCCACCTGCACCGGGACGACCTCAGCCCGACCGCCCCGCTCCCGGTAGACCGCCCAGCCGCCGTCCCGCCGGAACAGTGCCCCGAGCGGCACCCGCAGGGCGTCGGCCTGCTCGGCCACCACGATGCGCGCATCGACCCGGAAGTCGTGGGCGCGCAGCGCCGCCGGCGGCGGCGCAGTGAACCGCAAGATGACGTTGGCGCGCTGTTCCTCGATGCCGAGCGCCGAGACCTTGGTGCGGGCCACGGGCTCGATGCGGTGGACCACGGCCTCGACCGGCGGCCCGCCCCAGTTCTCGAGGCTGGCCCGCGCACCGGGCGCGAAGCGGACGGCATCCTGCGACAGGAACTCGGCGACCACCTCGACCTCGGTCGGGTCGCCGATGACGATGAGCGGCGTGCCGGCCGCGACCATGGCCTCGCTCTCCTGCGCCACGCGCAGCACCACGCCCGCGACCGGCGCGGCGACGGCGAAGGTCGCCGTGCCCGCCTCCGCGCCCACGCCCGCCGACAGCAGCGTGCTGCGCGCGCGGCGCTCCTCGGCGGCCGCGGCGTCCTCCGCGGCCTGCGCGGCACGCAAGCGCGTCTTGGCGGCATCGACCGTGGTGGTGGCGAGCAGCCGGTCGCGGGCCAAGGTGGTGGCGCGCGTCGCCTCGGTGGCGGCGAGCTCGCGCTCGGCGGTGGCGGCCGCGCGGCGTGCGGTCGCGGCGGTGAGCGCAGCGCGCGCTTCGGCCTCGATGCGGGCGTCGAGGAAACCCGTGGCGCCGCGGGTCATGCGCGCGACACCCTCGCCCGCCCGCACCGCATCACCGGGCTCGACGGCGACGCGCAGCAAGCGGCCGGAGACAGGCGCCGCCACCACGTACACCTCGTGCATGCGGGTGCGGCCTTCGTCGACGACCTCCTCGCGCACCGTGCCGCGGTCGACGGTGGCGAGTTCGACCTCGACGGCGCGCGGCCAGAAGGCCACGGCCAGCACCGCCGACAAGGCGATCGCGACCGCACCCCACAGCCACAGTCGGCGGCGGGCGGCGCGGGCGGAAGCGGAGACGGCAGCGCTCATTCGCGTGATTTGAGCACGGCGACGAGGTCCAGTCGATCCACATCGCGGCGCACCCACAGCGCCGCGGCGACGACCGCCACCACCACGAACAGCACCGCGCGCGCGTAGGTCGGCGGATCGAAGACGAACGGGAAGCTGAAGATCTCGGTCTCGAACTCGGACATCAGCCACTGCGACAGCGCGAAGCCGAGCACGAGGCCGATCGGGATGGCCACGGCCAGCAGCAGCCCGAGCTCGCCGAGCAGCACCCAGGAGGCCTCGCTGCGGCGGAAACCGAGCACCCGCAGCGTGGCGAGGTCGCGCTCCTGCTCGCCGAGCGTGACGCGCGCCGCGGAGAACGCGACGCCCGCCGCCATCACCAGCGAGAAGGCGAGGAACATGAAGGCGAAGAACCCGGTCCCCTGGTCGAACATCGCGCGCAGCGATGCCTCGGCGTTGTCGGCGAAGGTCACGCCGACGATGGCCGGGATCCCCTTGAGGCGCTTCGCCAGGGCATCGCGCTCCGCCGGGTCGATGCGCAGGTACGCGGAATCGATGCGCTCCGGTTCGCGCAGCAGGCGGCCGAGGGCGCGCTGATCCATGTAGGCGGCGCCGCCGATGAACGGCTTGATGAGGGCCACCACCGGCACCTCCGACACCACGCGGCGGCCGTCGGTGGCCTCGATGCGCACGCGGTCGCCGACGCCGACGCCGAGCTTGCCGGCGAGCCCCTCGGAGAGCGTCACGCCGTCGGCGCGCGGCTGCACCGGGCGCTCGTCCTCGCCGATGATGCGGTTGAGCCAAGCGCCCTCCGGCACGCCCATCAGCGCGTCGCGCTGGCGACGCGGGCCCGCCGAGAGGATCACCTCGGCGGTGCGCAGCGGCTCGACCGCCTCGACGCCCGGCAGCCGCGCGAGCTCGCGCAGCACGCGCTCGTGCTGTCGTTCGGCGAAGGTCACGCTGACGTCCATGCGCTGCGCGACACCGAAGTTGACGTCGATGATGCGGTCCACCACGGCCGGGAAGTTGTCGGACAGGATGAGCAGCGCGAGCGCGAACGCGATGCCGGCGACGGTGGTCGCCGAGCGGCGCGGGAAGCGCACGATGCGCCGAACCAGCATGCGCGCCCGCGCGTCGAGGCGCTGCGCGGCGCGCTCGGCCCCGGCGCCGAGCCGCCCGAAGTGCGTGGGCGCGGGCGGCGACAAGGCGGTGGCCGGCGGCAGCCGCACCGCGCGGGCCACCGCACCTGCGGCGCCGAGCACGGCCGCGAGCAGCGCGACCCCGAGCGCGCCCAGCCAGGTCGCGGCGCCGGCCTCGAACTCGAGCACGGGCAAGCGGTACACCGCGCGGTAGATGTCGGCCATGTAGCCGCCGACGAAGCCGCCGAGCACGACGCCGAGCAGCGCCGCGAACGCGCAGAACACCAGCGCGAACTCCGCGTAGTGCAGCGCGATCGCCCCGTTGCGGTAGCCGAAAGCCTTCAGCAGGCCGATGTTCGCGCGCTCGGTGGCGACGAGCCGCGACAGCGTGACGTTGATCAGGAACACCGCCACCAGCAGGAACACCGGCGGCAGGACGCTCGCCATGGTCCGCAACTGCGAGAGTTCGTCGGAGAGATACCGCGCCGAGAGCATGCGGTCGCGGCCATAGGCGCCGCGGCCGCCGTGCGGTGCGAGCAGCCGGTCCACCTCCGCCGATACGGCGCGCGCCGAGGCGCCGGGCGCGAGCCGCAGCACCCGCCGCTTGCCGCGCAGCAGCATGTCGAGCGGCGCGCCGGGCGCGAGGCCATGCGCCTCGGCGAAGGCCTCGTTCACGAGGATCTCATCGTCGCGGCGCGGGTCCGGCCAGGCGCCGACGCGCAGCACGAGGTCGTTCACCCGTGGCCGCCGGTCGGACGGCAGCGACAGCAGCCGCGCGCTAACGGGCTCGACGACATCCGGCAGGCTGATGAGCCCGATGCCCGTCACCCGCGCCTCGACGGCGTCGATTCCGGGCAGCGCAGCGAGATCGCGCGCCACGCGGTCGGGGGCGCGCACCAGGGATGACGCGAGGTCCGCCATGCGCTCGTGCGCGTAGTAGCGGTCGCGCGCCCTCTCCAGCGAACCGTACATGCCGGTCGACATCACGAATAGCGCGATGCCGCTGCCGAGCACGAGCCCGACCGCCAGCGCCTGCAGCCACAGGCGCCGCAGGTCGCGCCAGAGCTTGCGGTCGAGCGGCTTCACGCGCGCGCCGTCACCAGCGCAGCTCGGAGGGGGCCACCCGCGCCGGATTGGCCTCGTCGCTGCGCACCCGGCCGTCGGCGAAGCGCACCACGCGGTCGCCGACGCGCGCGATGTCGGCGTTGTGGGTGATGAGCAGCGTCGTGGTGCCCAGCGTCTCGTTGATGCGCACCAGGGACTCGAGCACGCGTATGCCGGTCTCGACGTCGAGCGCGCCCGTCGGCTCGTCGCAGAGCAGCACCGTCGGTCGCTTGGCGATGGCGCGCGCGATCGCGACGCGCTGCTGCTCGCCGCCGGAGAGCTGCGCCGGGAAATGCGTCAACCGCTCGCCGAGCCCGACCAGGCGCAGCGCCTCGTCGGCCGGCATCGGGTCGTCGGCGACCTCGGTGACGAGCTCGACGTTCTCGCGCGCCGTCAGGCTCGCGATGAGGTTGTAGAACTGGAACACGAAGCCGACATGGTGGCGGCGGTAATCGGTGAGCGCGGCGTCGTCCGCCGCGCCCAGGTCGAGGTCGCCGAAGCGGACAGAGCCGCCCGTCGGCCGGTCGAGCCCGCCCAAGATGTTGAGGAGCGTGGACTTGCCGGAACCGGAGGGACCGAGCAGCACCAGCAGCTCGCCCGGGTCGATGTGCAGGTCGATGCCGCGCAGCGCGTGCACCGCTGCGGCTCCCTCTCCATAGGTCCGCTCGAGCCCCCGCACCTCGAAGACGGGCGGGCGGGCGGAGGTCATCCGAGCCAGGCCCGCGCGTTGCGGAACATGCGCATCCAGCCGGAGTCGTCGCCGTCGGCATCGGCCGTGTCGGGACGCCAGGACAGCTGGGCGTTGCGGAAGGCGCGTTCGGGATGGGGCATGGCGAGGGTGACACGTCCGTCGAGGTTGCAGAGCGCGGCCAATCCGCCCGGCGAACCGTTGGGATTGGCAGGATAACGCGACGCGACCACGCCCTTGCGTTCGACATAGCGCAGAGCGGCCGTGCCCGACGCCTCGCAGGCGACCTGCTGCGCCGCGTCCGCGAATTCGGCGCGGCCCTCGCCGTGCGAGACCACGATCGGCAGCACCGACCCGGCCATCCCGGCGAGCAGCACCGAGGGCGAGGGCAGCACCTCGACCAAGGACAGCCGTCCCTCGAACTGTTCGACCCGGTTGCGCACGAAGCGCGGCCAATGGGCGACGCCTTCGCGCTCGGCGTCTGCAACGGCTGCCAGATGATGGCGCAGCTCGCGCCCATCATCCCGGGCGCCGCCCATTGGCCGCGCTTCGTGCGC
>RFTM01000159.1 GCA_009923475.1 Gammaproteobacteria bacterium
ACGCTGCAGGGCAGCGCCCAGCGCCTTGCAGGTAGCGGTCACGTCGCGGTGCGCGCCGCCCAGCGGCTCGGCGATGACCTCGTCGACGAGACCCAGCTTCTGCAGGCGGTCGGCCGTGAGACCCATCGCCTCGGCGGCGACCTCTTTCTTGTCGGCGCTCTTCCAGAGGATGGAGGCGCAGCCCTCGGGCGAGATCACCGAATAGGTGCTGTACTGCAGCATCAGCAGCCGGTCGCAGACGCCGATGGCGAGCGCACCGCCGGAACCGCCCTCGCCGATCACGGCGCTGACCACGGGCACGCGCAGGCGCGACATCTCGAACAGGTTGCGCGCGATGGCCTCGCTCTGGCCGCGCTCCTCGGACTCGAGGCCCGGATAGGCGCCCGGCGTGTCGATGAAGGTGATGATCGGCAGCCCGAACCTTTCGGCGAGCCGCATGAGCCGCAGCGCCTTGCGATAACCCTCGGGCTTCGGCATGCCGTAGTTGCGGCGCACGCGCTCCTTGGTGTCGCGGCCCTTCTGGTGGCCGATGACGACCACGGCCTCGCCGCCGAGCCGCGCGAGCCCGCCGACCAGCGCGGGGTCGTCGGCGAACATGCGGTCGCCATGCAGTTCCTGGAAATCGCTGAAGGCGTGACCGACGTGGTCGAGCGTGTAGGGACGCTGCGGATGACGCGCAAGCTGCGTGATCTGCCAGGGCGTGAGCCCTGCGAAGATGCTGCGGGTCAGCTGGTCGCTCTTGGCTTGCAGACGCCGGATCTCGTCCTGCAGGTTGACGCCCGCGTCGGCGTTGACGTGGCGCAGCTCGTCGATCTTCGCCTCCAGCTCGGCGATCGGCTGCTCGAAATCGAGGAAGTTGATGCCCATCGGGTCAGACTACACCGTAGGAGGACCCCGGGGTACCCGTCGGGGGACCGTAGGCCACCCGCACCCCCTCGGGCCCCACCAGCTGCTCCAGCGCCTCGAGCAGGGCCGGGCTCGCGCGCACGCGCCAATCGGGGCCGAGCTCGAGCGAGGCGCTCGCACGCTCGCCGGCATAGCGCACGCCCACGGGACACGGTCCGGGCCGATGGGGCGCGAGCACGTCGGCGAGCCGCTGCAGCAACAATCCATGGTCGGCCCCCGGTGCGCGCGGCCACAACAGCACGATGCGCTGCGCCTGCTCCTCGCGGGCACGGTCGAGCTCGACGATGCGCCGCGCCGACATCCGCCAACCGTCGCCGACCTCGTCGAAACGCAGCTGCCCCTCGACCACCACCATCGCGTCCTTGACCACGAGCTCGCGGTGACGCTGCATGACCTCGTCGAACAGCGTCACCTCGATGCGACCGGTGCGGTCGTCGAGCACCAGCGAGGTGCGGTTGCCGCGCTTGCGGACCTCGTGGATGTAGCCCGCGACGGTCGCGGTGCGGCCGCCGAAGAAACCGCGCTCCGCCGCGCCCTGCGCCGGACGGTCGCTCACCAGGTCGGCGATGCGCCCCGTGACGAAGCGGCCGAGGTCGCGCTCGTAGCGGGCGATCGGATGCCCCGTGAGGTAGAGACCGAGCGTCTCGCGCTCGCCCGCCAGGCGCACCGCCTCGCTCCACTCAGGCTGCACCGGCGCGAGCGGCGCGGCGCCGTCGGCCCCCGCCGCGCCGTCGGTCGCGCCCGCGGGTGCGGCAAGGCCGAACAGGTCCACCTGCCCGGTCTGCTCGGCGCGCGTCGACTGCTCGCCGAGCTGGACCGCAGCCGGCAGCCGCGCCATCAGCGTCGCGCGGTTGACGCCCAGGGAGTCGAGGCTGCCGGAGCGGATCAGCGCCTCGAGCACGCGGCGGTTGACGCGGTTGAGGTCGAGCCTGCGGCAGAGGTCCTCGAGGCTGCGGAACGGGCCGCCCGCCTCGCGCTGCGCGACGATCGATTCCACGGCGCCCTCGCCGAGCCCGCGGATCGCGCCGAGGCCGTAGCGCACGCGGCGCGGACCGGCCACCACGAAAGCCCATCCCGAGGCGTTGACGTCGGGCGGCAGCACCTCGAGACCCATGCGATCGCACTCGTCCTTGAGCGTGACGATCTTGTCGGTGTGCGCCATGTCGGCCGAGAGCACCGCCGCCATGTAGGCCTCGGGATGGTGCGCCTTGAGCCACGCGGTCTGGTACGACAGCAGCGCGTAGGCGGCGGAGTGCGACTTGTTGAAGCCGTAGCCCGCGAACTTCTCCATCAGGTCGAAGATGTGCGCGGCCTGCGCCTCAGGCACGCCGCGGCCCTTGGCGCCGTCGACGAACACGCTGCGCTGCTTGGCCATCTCCTCGGGCTTCTTCTTGCCCATCGCGCGGCGCAGCAGGTCGGCGCCGCCGAGCGTGTAGCCCGCCAGCACCTGCGCGATCTGCATCACCTGCTCCTGGTACAGGATCACGCCGTAGGTGGGCTTGAGCACCGGCTCGAGGCTCGGGTGCAGGTAGTCGATCGGACCGTCGATGCGGCCGTGCTTGCGCGCGATGAAGTCGTCGACCATGCCCGACTGCAGCGGGCCCGGGCGGAACAGCGCCACCAGCGCCACGATGTCCTCGAAGCAGTCGGGCTGCAGGCGGCGCACGAGGTCCTTCATGCCGCGCGACTCGAGCTGGAAGACGGCCGTGGTCTGGCAGGACTTGAGCAGCGCGAAGGTCGCCGCATCGTCCATCGGCAGGTCGGCCATGTCGAGCGGCGGGCCGCCCTCGCCGGCCGCGGCGCGCGCCGCATCGATGGTGCGCACCGCGTGGTCGATGACCGTCAGCGTGCGCAGCCCGAGGAAGTCGAACTTGACGAGGCCCGCCGCCTCGACGTCGTCCTTGTCGAACTGGGTCACCACGGAGCCGCCGCCCGCTTCGCAGTAGAGCGGCGCGAAATCCTCGATGACCGACGGCGCGATGACCACGCCGCCGGCGTGCTTGCCGGCGTTGCGCGTCAGGCCCTCGAGCGAGCGCGCGAGGTCGATGAGCGCGCGCACCTCGTCGTCCGACTTGTAGAGGCGCTTGAGCTCCGGCTCCTTCTCGAGCGCCGAGTCGAGCGTGATGTCGAGCTCGAACGGCACCAGCTTGGCGATGCGGTCCACCCAGGGGAACGGGTGGCCGAGCACGCGGCCGACGTCGCGCACCACCGCCTTCGCGGCCATGGTGCCGTAGGTGATGATCTGCGACACGCGGCGGCGTCCGTACTTCTCGGCGACGTAGTCGATGACCCGGTCGCGGCCGTCCATGCAGAAGTCGATGTCGAAGTCCGGCATCGACACGCGCTCCGGGTTGAGGAAGCGCTCGAACAGCAGGTCGTACTGGATGGGGTCGATGTCGGTGATGCCGAGCGAATACGCGACCAGCGAACCCGCGCCCGACCCGCGGCCGGGGCCCACCGGCACGCCGTTGGCGCGCGCCCAACGGATGAAGTCGGCGACGATGAGGAAGTAGCCGGCGAAACCCATCTGGCAGATGACGCCGAGCTCGGCGCCGAGCCGCGAGGCGTAGGCCGCACCGTCGACCCCGCCCAAGCGCGCGAGCCGCGCCTCTAGGCCGCGGGCCGCCTCGGCGCGCAGGAACTCCTCGATGCTGCCGCCGTCCGGCACCGGGAAGGCCGGCAGGCGCGACTCGCCAAGGTGCAGCGCCAGGCTGCAACGGCGCGCGATGGCGACGCTGTTGGCGAGCGCCTCCGGCAGGTCGGCGAAGAGCTCCGCCATCTCGGCGGGCGTGCGCAGGTGCTGCTGGGGCGTGTAGCGCCGCGGGCGCGAGGCGTCGGCGAGCTGCGTGCCCTCGTGGATGCAGACCCGCGCCTCGTGGGCCTCGAAATCGTCCGGCGCGAGGAATCGCACGTCGTTGGTGGCCACCACCGGCACGCCCTCGGCGACGGCGAGCGCGACGGTGGCGGCGAGCAGCGTCTCCTCGCCCTCGCGGCCGAGCCGCGAGACCTCGAGGTAGTAGCGGTCGCCGAACCGCTCGCGCCAGAAGGCGAGATGGCGCGCGGCGTCAGCGGGCTTGCCGAGAGCGAGGGCGCGTCCGACGTCACCGTCCGCGCCGCAGGAGAGCGCGATCAGCCCGCCGAGCCCCTCGGCGTCCAGCCACTCGCGTTCGATGAGCGGCAGGTCGCGCTGCCGCCCCTCGAGGTAGGCGCGGCTGACGAGCGCCGTGAGGTTGCGGTAGCCGCGCTCGTCCATGCAGAGCAGCGCGATGCGGGTGGGCACGGCGCGCTCGCCCCGCTCGGCGACCAGCAGGTCGACGCCGATGATCGGCTTGACCCCGCGCGCCAGGGCCTCGCGATAGAACTTCACCATCGCGAAGAGGTTCACCTGGTCGGTGACCGCGACGGCCGGCATCCCCGCCTTGGCCACCGCCTGCACCAGCTCCGGGATGCGCACCACGCTGTCGACCAGCGAATACTCGGTGTGCAGGCGCAGGTGGACGAAGGCGGTCATGGCAAGAGCAATCTTACCGGGCCGAAACTCCTGCGGTGCACGGGTGAGACGCCTTGGGCGCGCAAGGCCGCGAGGTGCGCGGCGGTCGGGTAGCCCTTGTGGACCGCGAAACCATATCCGGGATGTCGCGTATCCAGTTGTTCCATATAGGCATCGCGCAGCGTCTTGGCGAGGATGGAGGCCGCGCTGAT
The DNA here is from genome assembly GCA_009923475.1 of Gammaproteobacteria bacterium. Lineage (GTDB taxonomy): Bacteria > Pseudomonadota > Gammaproteobacteria > Steroidobacterales > Steroidobacteraceae > UBA964. Next base: position 4,609 of record RFTM01000159.1, read on the forward strand.
GGCCGGTCGGCTGGCATCGCCCCTCACCACCGTCTCGACGCTGGGCGCGGGCGCGCCCTGCGGCCAAGCGAGCCCCTCGAACCGTGGCAGGCGGTTGCCATCGATCTCGACGTGGTCGGGAGCGACGACGAGACCCGCCAAGGCGCGCCGCATCGCGAGCAGCGTCGCCTGCAGGATGTTGAGGGTGTCGATCTCGGCGGGGCTCGCGAGCGCGACCGACCAGGCGAGCGAACGCTCGCGCACCTCGAGAGCGAGGCGGGTCCGCACCTCGGGCGCGAGCGCCTTGGAGTCGGCGAGGCCCACGAGGCGCGGGTCTGCATCCACGAGGGCACGCAGCTCGCCGACGCCTCGCGCCCGCGGCGCTACACG
>RFTM01000160.1 GCA_009923475.1 Gammaproteobacteria bacterium
AGGCTGCCCTGCGAGGTGAGCGTCTCCTTGCCGCCGATGCTCACGCCCCAGAGGCCGCGGTTGATGGAGTAGGCGGCGCCGTGCGGCGGCACCGGCAGGCCGCGCTGCGTGAGGAAGTCGAGCTCCTCCTGGCGCTTGAAGGCGCGGTCGCGCACCGGCGCGATCACCTCTAGCTCCGGCGCGAGCGTGCGCAGCGCGACCTCGAAGCGCACCTGGTCGTTGCCGGCGGCGGTGCAGCCGTGGGCGATGCTGCCGGTGCCGAGCTCGCGCGCCATGCGCGCGATGGTCTGCGCCTGCATCACGCGCTCGGCGCCGACGCAGAGCGGATAGAGCTGGCCGCGGCGCACGTTGCCCATGACGAGGAAGCGCAGCACCTGCTCGAAGTAATCGGCGCGCGCGTCGACCTGGTGGTGCGCGGTGGCGCCGAGCGCGAGCGCGCGTTCGCGCAGCGTGGCCGCGGCCGCCGCGTCGATGCCGCCGGTGTCGACCGTGACGGTGATGATCGGGCGGCCGTGCTGCTCCTTGAGCCAGGGGACGAGGAAAGAGGTGTCGAGGCCGCCCGAGTAGGCGAGGACGATGGGCTGGGACATGGTGGACTCCCGGCTCAGAGCCGGAACAGGTTGCGCAGGCGCGCGACGACCGCGGCTTGCGCCGCGGCGGTGTCGGTGGCGATGAAGATGGTGTCGTCGCCCGAGATGGTGCCGACGACCTCGGGCCACTCGGCCTTGTCGATGGCGGCGGCGACCGTCTGCGCCGAGCCGGTGGCGGTGCGCAGCACGGTGAGCGAGGCGCCGGCCGTGGCGACCCCGAGCACGAACGGCCGCAGCGCGCCGAAGTCCTCGAGCGGCCGCGTCGCCTCTTGCGGCGCGAGGTAGCGCCCGCCGGCCTTGAGCACGCCGAGCTCGCGCAGGTCGCGGCTCACGGAGGACTGGGTGACCTCGTGGCCCGCCTCGCGCAGCAGGCGCACCAGCTCTTCCTGCCGGTGCACGTGCGTGCCGCGCAGCAAGCGCAGGATGGCGGTCCGTCGGTCGGCTTGGAGGGCGTCGGTCTGCATAAAAGTGCGCGTATTGTGCATATTCATGCAGGTCCGTCAACAGTTGTCTCGTGGTATGGTTTTCCATATGAAAACCACGCTGATGATCGACGACCAGGTGATGCTGCGGCTCAAGCAGGAAGCGGCCGCGCGCAAGGTCACCATGTCCGAATTGGTCGAGGCAGGCCTGCGGCAAGTGCTCGTGGACAAGCCGGGCGTCGCGGAGGCCGCGTCGCCCTGGCCGGAGCTCCCCGGCTGGGACAGCGGCGGGGCCTTGGTGGACATCGCGGACCGCGCGGCGCTCGAGGAGGCGATGGGTGGTGACGAGCGCGAGGCGCGACCCTGATGTGGATGGTCGACACAAACGTCCTCGTCTACGCGGCCGACCGTCGTTCACCGTTCCATGAGCGCTGCCGCGTCCAGGTCGAGCAGTGGCGCATGGGTCCCGCGCCGGTCTTCCTCGGTTGGAACATCTGCTACGAGTTCCTGCGCGTGGTGACGCACCCGAAGGTGTTCGTGCAGCCTTGGTCGATGCCGGCCGCGTGGGGGTTCATCGACGCGCTGCGCCGTTCCCGCGGTTTCCAATGGCTGGAGCCCACGCCCCGCCACGGAGCGGTGCTCGCGCAGACGCTCGGCGAGCTGCCGACGCTGGTCGGCAACGATGCGCACGACCTGCACACGACGGTGCTGATGCGCGAGCACGGCATCAGCCGCATCTGCACCCGCGATGCGGGCTTCGCGCGCTACGCGTTCCTCACCGTGGTGGATCCGCTGGCCGTGCCTTGAGGGCCGCGCTGACCTTGGTCAGCCCTTGCGATGCGCAGACCGGAAGCGCGCGAGCGTGTCTTCGGCCATGTACTTCGACAGAACGGCGTCCGGGGTACGGGTGAGGTCGACGACGGTCAGGCAATCGAGCGCATTGCCGAACGCCGGGTCGATGTTGAAGCCAAGCACACGGCCGCCGAGCTTGAGGTACTGGCGCAGCAGCACGGGTACGCCGCGCCGCCGCGGGTCGTCGCCGGCCGCGATGAGGTCGGAGAAGTCCTCCACCTCGCGCACCGCTGCCGCCTCACGGCCGAGCACGGCGAGACCGGACGCCGCGCGGAAGGGGGTGCGGGGCTTGACGAGCGCCGACAGCAGCGGGTCGAAGTGGTGCCAGCGCAGGTAGCGCACCAGCAGCGCCCGTGAGGCGTGGTCGTAGTCGGCGCTGACGCTGACCGGGCCGATGAGCCGCGCGTGCTTGGGTCGCTGCGCCACGTACTCGCCGATGCCTCGCCACAGCGCGAGCAGCGGGGTGAAGCTGCGCTGGTGCTCGGCGCGGATGAAGGACCGACCGAGCTCGATCGAGGGACCGAGCAGGCGGAAGAACGGCTCGCGGAAATCGAACAGCGTGCCGAGGTAGATCGACGCCCGGCCGTACTTGCGTATCACCTCGTCGATGTGCGCGGCGCGGTAGGCGCCGACCACGCAGCCCCGCCGCGTGTCCCAGGCGACGATATGGTCATACCACTGGTCGAAGCGGTCGAGATCGCGCGCCCGGCCGGTGCCTTCGCCGACGGCGCGGAAGGTTTCCTCGCGCAGGCGGCCGATCTCGTCGAGGAGCCGCGGGACGGAGCGCCCCAGCGTGCAGTAGACCTCCAGCGAGCCGAACGTGGTCAACAGTCCGTCCTTGCCCAAGGCCCGCAGCTCGCCCTCCAACGCCTCCCGGGGTACCGCCGCGGCGACCGGCTCGGGCGCGGCGGCGACGCGCACCGGCGCCGCGAAGGCGGACGATCCTTCCGATACGGCCACCGCGGGTACCGGCGATGCGCGCGGCGCCGCCAAAGAATACAGCCGGACCCGCAGCAGCCGTTCGACCCGCTGCGGGTCGCCGAGCGCCGAGAGCCGCTCGGGCGCAACCGGCGCGCCGAGCCGCAGGTCGAGGCAGGTGCCGCGCTTGTTGGTGACCTCGCGCGGCAGCAGCGCCGTTCGCAGCGCCGGGTGCAACAGGCCCGCGAGCTGGAAGCCCGCGCCGTTGCTGCCGTGCACGTAGAGGGGCGCCACCGGAGCGCCCGCCGCCGCCAGCAGCGCCGTGGCCGAGCGGCTCCAAGCGGGATCGGCGACGCAGCGATGCGCGAGGTCGAGGTGCGACACGGCGCCGGCCGGGAACACCAGCAGCGACCCGCCCGCCTTCACATGGCGCAGCGCCTGCCGCAACGCGACGACGTTCGCGCCTCGGGCCGTGTCGTGGCCGAAATTGTCCACCGGGATCAGCACGCTGCGGAGCGGTTCGATGCCGGCCAGGCTCTGGGTGGCGATCACCTTCAGGTCGGACCGGTGGCGCAGCAGCGCGGCGATCGCCGCCAAGCCGTCTATGCCGCCGTAAGGGTGGTTGGCGGCCACCAGCAACGGACCGGCCGCGGGCAGAAGCCGCCACTCGGGCGCGTGCAGCGCGTAACGGACCCCGAGCGTGGCGAGCGCCGCTTCCGCGAACTCCCGCGCGCCGAGTCCGCGCGGCAACTGTGCGTAGAGGTGCTCCAGCCGGTCGAGGCCGATGACGCGGCCGAGCGGTCGCCACAGCCAGTTCGGCATCGGCGCGGGCGGTCGAAGGACTGTCGGCGGGTGACGGCGGGGTTCAGGGGACCGCTGGAGCATGGCGCCATCTCCTGACGCGGCCGCGCACGGCGGCCTCCGTCGGCACGAGGTTGGAGAGGAACTCGAGCGCGCAGGCGCGCCACGAGCGGGTGAGAGTCTGCGCGCGGACCGCGCCGCGATCGAGCGTCAGCGCCGCCAGCGCCGCGGAGCGCAGGTCGGTGTCCATGACGCCCGTCACGCCGGGCGTGATGACGTCGATCGGCCCCGTGACCGGATACGCGGCGACCGGCACGCCGCAGGCCATCGCCTCGAGCATCACGAGGCCGAAGGTGTCGGTGCGGCTCGGGAACACGAGCACGCTCGCGGCGGCGAGCCGCGTCGCAAGCGCTTCGCCGCGCAGCGTTCCGTGGAACACCGCATCCGGATATCGCCGCTGCAGATCGGCCCGTGCGGGACCATCGCCGATCACCTCTTTCCGGCCCGGCAGATCGAGCGCGAGGAACGTCTCGATGTTCTTCTCGACGGCGACCCGTCCGAGGCAGGTGAACACCGGGACATCTTCCGGTCGCGGCCGCGGCCGGAAGAGCTCCGTGTCCACGCCGCGTCCCCAATGGCGCAGACGCCGGAAGCCGCGCTGCGCGAGCGCCTGACGCATCGTCGGCGTCGACACCATGGTGGCGGACGCCGCTGCGTGGAACCAGCGCAGGTAGCCGTAGGATACGGCGAGCGGGATGGGCCAGCGCGCACGCACGTATTCGGGGAACTGCGTGTGGTACGCCGTGGTGAACCGCCGACGGTTGCGCAGGCACCAGGCGCGCGCCGCGAGCCCGAGCGTGCCTTCGGTGGCGATGTGGACCGCGTCTGGACGGAATACGCCCAGCAGCCGGTCGAGGTGGCCGCGCGGCGGCAGCGAAAGCCGGAGCTCCGGATACGACGGGCACGGCACGCCCGGAAACCCCTCGGGCGTGACGAGCAGGACATCCACGCCGAGCGACCCGAGCTCGCGGCAGGTGTGGCGCAGCGTGCTGACGACGCCGTTCGTCTGCGGCTCCCAAGCGTCCGTGATCAGGGCAAGGCGCATCCGCAGAAAATCGGGCCTGACCATCACAGCCGCATGACGGCCCGCTGACACGTCCGTGACATCGCGCTGCCGGATGCGCGGCGCCGCAAGGGCCGCCTCGGTTTTAACGCTTCCGCAAGCAAGCGTTCATGCCGCCTTCATGGCCGGGGACGAGGATGTGCGCCCCGACAACGATCCGGAGCCTTGAAAGATGAGACCCCTGACCGCCGCCGTCTGCGCGGCCCTCGCAATTTCCGCCGGACTGCCCGCACTCGCGCAGCAGCCGG